>CAIKVF010000213.1 GCA_903830745.1 uncultured Actinomycetes bacterium
GAAAGCGACCGCTTTTTTTATAAGTAAAAGTATTACTTATTTGGCTGTGGTGTGATGCGTAAGTAGTCCTTGAGCTTCTTGAAGCCCTTAGGGAACTTGGTTACTGCATCTTCATCGCTGATTGAGTTAACGATGATTACATCGCCACCGTCAACCCAGTTAACTGGAGTTGCAACTGAGTAGTTAGCAGTCAGCTGAAGTGAGTCAAGTACACGAACAACTTCGTCGATGTTTCGACCAGTTGATGCTGGGTACGTAAGGGTCAACTTGACCTTCTTGTCTGGCCCAATAACGAACACGCTGCGAACAGTGAGTGTGTCGTTTGCGTTTGGGTGGATCATGTCGTAAAGGTTTGCAACAGTCTTTGACTCGTCACCAATAAGTGGGAAGTTAAGAGCAGTTCCCTGAGTCTCTGCAATGTCTGCCTTCCACTTGTCGTGTGAAGCAACATCGTCTACTGAAACACCAATGATCTTTGTGTTGCGCTTGTCGAAGTCAGGCTTGCGAGCTGCAAAGCCACCGAGTTCGGTAGTGCATACAGGAGTGAAGTCCTTAGGGTGTGAGAACAAGATGCCCCAGCCGTCGCCGAGCCATTCGTGAAAGTTGACCGTTCCTTCGGTGGTCTCCGCGGTAAAGTCCGGGGCCACGTCACCAAGACGAATCGCCATTTGATACTCCTTCGAGTGAAAGCCCAGTCCTTTGACTGAGCTCCTTTACTTTAGCGGACAAAGCCCAATTGTTGCAAATGTCTATGGGATTTGTAGGTTATTGCACATTGAGCCCCCAAACCCTGTGAAACTAGAGGAATGTCCGAATCGCTGAAGCCAACCGTTGCTGCTTTTGACCTGGATGGAACACTCAGCGAAGGCGGGAGTGTTGTTCACTGGTTGAGGTTTATTGCGGGTACTCGAGCAACATACGCAGCTGGATTTTCGCTACTCACCCCTCTCACCATTGGTGCAATCAGGAGTGGTTCATCTG
Source organism: uncultured Actinomycetes bacterium (assembly GCA_903830745.1). Classification (GTDB taxonomy): domain Bacteria; phylum Actinomycetota; class Acidimicrobiia; order Acidimicrobiales; family RAAP-2; genus RAAP-2. The sequence goes on from CAIKVF010000213.1 coordinate 982, forward strand.
CAGATAATGCCAAGGAGCGTTTATTTCACAAACTGCTCGCAGGAAGAGACGTCGCAGAAGTACAAGCAAGATCTCGTGAATTCATTCTGCAGCACTTAGAAAAAAATGGCCGTGCACACGTTGTGGCACGGATGCGCTGGCATCTTGATCAAGGTCACAAAGTGGTAATTGTTTCTGCATCACCTCAGCTCTACGTTGATGTTGTTGCTGAAACGTTTGGTGCGAACGGTGGATGCGGAACTCGTCTTGGCGTTGATGCACGAAACAAGTTGACTGGAATGTATCTGGGAAATAACTGTCGTGGATCAGAAAAGATTCGACGACTTGATGAGTGGATTGCGCAGCAAGGCTTTTCATCAAAGCCAATTGTCTATGCGTATGGCAATTCACGCGGTGACCTAAAGATGCTCACGAGTGCTGACCATGGTTACGACTGTGGGAAGTTAGGCCGCTTTGGTGCGCTGAAGAAGTTCGTTCGCCTCGAGGCGTAACTACTGCTCGATTGAAGAAGAAATTTCTACGATGCCGCTTTCTCGACCTTCGTAGACAACCTGCATCGAGGCAGCTTGTTCCTTCCAAGCAATCACCGTTGATCCGCGTTGATCAACAATTCCTACGTTGATGTCATAGATGCCATCGAGCAGAGGTAGTGCACCAATGTCGAGTCCAATACGGTTTGGTCCCTGCTTCAAATTAACTGGAGATGCCTGCGGGTCACTTCGACTCACGAGTAACCCAGTGCGAGTAAATATCTCAAACATGAAATTACCGCTGTAGGCATTCTCAGCGCTTAGGTTCACATCGAGGTGAATGCCCGTACCGCTTCTAACTTCAAAAGTACCGCTTGGCGTTGTTACTGAATCAATATTGATGTTTGCTTGTGTGCCAGCAACATCATTTGCCTGGGCGTCTTCTAGCTGATGTTCGCGAAATACGCGTAGCGCTTCACTCGCCTGTCCATCGGCAATCATTACGCCTGAATCAAGAACAATCGCACGGTCACACAGTGAGCGAACCTGATCTGCATTGTGGGTAACAAGAAGAATCGAACGCCCTTCTTCTTGGAATTTCTTAATGCGGTCAATGCACTTCTGCTGAAAGCGCTCATCGCCAACGGCGAGTACTTCGTCAACTACCAAAATGTCAGGGCTCACGCTGACTGCAACGGCGAATGCCAAGCGGACATACATCCCACTTGAATAGAACTTCACTTGCGTGTCAATGAACTGTTCAATTTCGCTGAAGGCAACAACCTCGTCGAAGATGCGGTCGACCATCTTGCGAGAGAAGCCGAGCATTGCTCCGTAGAGATACACGTTGTCACGGCCAGACAGCTCGCCTTGGAATCCAGCACCTAGCTCAAGCAACGCCGCAAGGCTTCCACGAAGTCGGATCTCGCCTGATGAAGGCTGCAAGACGCCACAGATGCACTTAAGAAGTGTTGATTTTCCTGATCCGTTGTGTCCAACAATGCCGACCGTCTCGCCTTCGGCGATTGAGAAATTGACGTTA
>CAIKVF010000214.1 GCA_903830745.1 uncultured Actinomycetes bacterium
CCATTGCATCGAGTTCAGTTCCAGTGCAGATGTCCTTTAAAAAGGCCGCAATGGTCTCGGGGTCGCGCAGTCGTGCAAACGCAGCCACGAGTTCGTCGAAACGTTCCCCTGTCTCGGGTTTGGCATCTGCCGGTAGTACTTTGCCTGAGGTCATATTGCTATGCTAGCATGCTAACACGCTGCTATGCAAATAATCCCTGCCCTCGACCTTCTTGGCGACAACGCCGTACGCCTCGAACAAGGCGATTATGACCGCGTCCTTTTTCGCCAACCCATAGAGGAATTCATGGGCAGAATTGTCGCTACTAAGCCTGAACTTATCCACGTGGTCGACCTCCAGGGTGCCCGTGATGGTGCCCTGCGTCTCGATGTCGTCACTCGTTGCTTAAGCACAGCGGAAGGTATTCCTCTACAGGTATCTGGTGGTATTCGATCAATTGACGCCGCCAAGGCAGCTATTGCAACTGGTGCAGCCCGAGTGATTGTTGGAACTGCTGCGTGGGCTGAGCCAACGTCACTTAAAGAATTCGCTGATGCACTGGGTGAGCAATTAGTAGTGGCACTTGATGTTCGAGACGGTGAAATAAATGTTCGAGGATGGCTGAGCTCATCTGGCGTAAGTGTTGATGATGCAGTGTCTAGATGTGTTGATGCAGGGGTAACTCGTCTTCACGTAACTGCAATTTCACGCGATGGCACCATGCAGGGCCCAGACCTTGCGCTGTACGAGCAAGTGTGTCGAGGTGGAATTCGAGTTGTCGCTGCAGGTGGAGTTCGAGATGAAAAAGATGTTGCTGACCTTGAAGCGATTGGCTGCGAGGCGGCAATTATGGGTCTTGGCTATCTGAAGCGATTAGGTATAACGCTGCCAGAGTAGTTACGCCTTAGTTGCTTGCCACTGTCGAAAGAATACGTAGGCAACAATTCCAGCGGGAATGGCGTTCCAGCGCTCGAGTGAGCTGCGCGACAATACATTCACGAGGAAACTTGCGGCTTCTACATAAAAGAGAACCTTTACAGCCCAGGCTGGATTTACAGACATTCCTCTAGTGAATCGCACGTAAACAACCGCTTGCCACACAAGTATTGCGAATGTCACTACGTACGAAATACGAATCGACATCGGGAATGAAGTGAACTGTCCCCCCGCAGCACGATGAAGTGCGTACGACGCTCCGAGGACAACACCTGCCACGATGTACATGTTCCACATCATGGACACTGCCACTGCAATTCTTTCAATAATTGTCTTCACGTTTTTACTCTCCCACGACCAACGGAGTTGACCCAGTCATTCGTTGAAGTTCTTCAAACGTCGTTGGATACACCGCGTGTGGATGTCCAGCCGCTGCCCAGACAACGTCATAGTCATTTAGAGCAACATCAATAATGCTGAGTGGAGAAGTAATCCAACCAACGGGACTAACTCCACCAATGGTGAATCCTGAAATGTTCTTTATGTAGTCAGCGTCTGCTCTCAGCAGTTCTGCAACACCCAAGTGTTTGGTGATCAGATCTGTATCCACACGGTGTCGCCCACTTGTGATCACAAGTACCGGTGAGTCGTCAGGGAGTCGAAAGATTATTGATGCAGCAATCTGTCCAACTTCAATGCATAGTGAGTCAGCAGCTTCTTTAGAAGATCGTGCCGAGCTTTCTAGGAGTTTTATCTCAGCGAAGCTGTCCCCACTTTTGAGTGCGCTTCGAACTCGTTCGACCGCAGGTCGTGACAGTGTTGGATCCATGGATACGTTTTAACATGGCTTGAGGCCACAACCTCTACAGCGCGTCGATAATTACGTTCAGCGTGGACGACGGGCGCATTGCTTCTCTAGCCAGTTGCGGATTCGGGTGGAAGTATCCGCCTATATCAAGACTCTCGCCCTGCACTGCTAGAAGCTCAGCCAAAATCTTGTCTTCATTCAGGGTCAAAGCATCAGCGACTGGAGCGAAGGAGCTAGCGAGGGCGCCGTCTTCGTGATGTGCAAGTTCCTGAGCCCAATACTGCGCGAGGTAGTAATGACTTCCGCGGTTGTCAATAGTGCCGAGCTTGCGTCCAGGCGACCGGTCTTCATCTAAGAAGCGACCCGTGGCGCGGTCCAAGGTATCTGCCAAGGCTTGTGCGCGAGCGTTACCAGTTCGCTGAGCGAGGTGCTCGAAACTCGAAGCCAGTGCCAGGAACTCACCTAGTGAATCCCAACGGAGATAATTTTGCTTTAAAAATTGTTCAACGTGCTTAGGCGCAGAACCACCAGCTCCAGTTTCAAAGAGTCCTCCGCCAGCAATCAGTGGCACGATGGACAACATCTTGGCGCTGGTACCGAGCTCCATGATGGGGAAAAGGTCAGTCAAGTAGTCACGCAGAACGTTCCCAGTGACCGAGATGGTGTTGAGTCCGCGACGCACTCGCTCCAAGGTCTGCGCCATTGCTCGAGCGGGAGAAAGAATCTGGATGTCGAGGCCCGTGGTGTCGAGTTCAGTGAGGTAGCTGCTCACCTTTTTAATTAATTGAGCGTCATGAGCACGGTTTTCATCGAGCCAAAAAATTGCTGGGTCGCCACTCAAGCGTGAGCGGCTAACAGCAAGTTTCACCCAGTCACGAATCGGAACGTCCTTGGTCTGACACATACGGAAGATGTCCCCCGCAGCTACCGCCATAGAAAAGACAACTGCACCAGAAGAATTGGTGACTCGTACCGTTCCGGCGTGAGCAATCTCGAAAGTTTTGTCGTGACTGCCGTACTCCTCGGCCGCCTGCGCCATGAGCCCGACGTTAGGAACAGATCCCATGGTGGTTGGATCAAACGCCCCGTGACGCTGGCAGTCCTCAATCACTACTTGGTAAATGGTGGCGTAGCTCTGGTCTGGAATGACCGCCAGAGTGTCAGCTTCATCGCCAGCAGCGTTCCACATATGTCCCGACGTGCGAATCATTGCTGGCATAGATGCATCAACAATCACGTCGTTCGGCGCGTGCAGATTGGTGATTCCCTTAGAGGAATCAACCATGGCAAGGGCTGGACCACTCGCCAGTTCCTGAGTGAAACTTGCACGAATCTCAGCACCATTCGACAATGCGTCAAGTCCGGCAAATATTCCTGCGAGACCGTCGTTCGCACGCAGTCCCGCACTGACTAGTTGCTCGCCATACTTCGCAAATGTTGTGGGAAAGAAGGAAGTCACGACGTGACCAAACATGATTGGATCTGACACCTTCATCATGGTGGCTTTCAGGTGCACCGAAAAGAGAACGTCAAGATTTGCTGCTGTTGCAATCTGGTCACTCAAGAAAGTTCGTAGTGCCGCAACGTCCATTTTGGTGGCGTCGATTACTTCGCTTTCCTTAACTACTAGTGGAGCACGCAAAGTAGTCGCGGATCCTTGAGCGTCGATAAGTTCTATCGTCAAGCTGTCCGCGCTCGTCATCGTGAGCGATTCTTCGTTGGAGTAGAAATCTCCTGTTGACATGTGAGCGACGCGTGTTGTTGACTCAGCTGACCACGCCCCCATGGAGTGAGGGTGACTCTTGGCATAATTCTTCACTGACAATGGTGCGCGACGATCCGAGTTCCCTTGACGCAGAACTGGATTCACCGCAGATCCAGAAACCTTTTTGTAGCGAGCAAGAATTTCTTTTTCCTGATCAGTCGACGGCTCGTCTGGATAGTTAGGAACAGCAAACCCTTGACTCTGCAGTTCTGCAATCGCTTCTTTTAGCTGTGGAACCGAAGCAGAGATGTTGGGCAACTTAATGATGTTCGCTTCAGGACGATTTACTTCCTCACCCAGTTCTGCCAAATCGTCAGCAATTCGCTGACCTTCGAGGAGAAAATCTGGGAAGGTGGCCAAGATACGTCCCGCTAGAGAAATGTCGCGTGTAGTAACGCTCACTCCTGCTGTTCGGGCAAAGGCCGCGACAATTGGTAGTAGTGAATACGTCGCTAAGGCAGGTGCTTCATCAGTATGGGTGTAAATAATCGTGGACTCACTCATGGCGAAACCTTCCGATGGGGGTAGTTACACGTTACCGGACGCAACAAGACCCCAGGAAATTCCTGGGGTCTTGACGTTCATAATTACTACCTTGGTGGCGGGGGCAGGATTTGAACCTGCGATCTTCGGGTTATGAGCCCGACGAGATACCGTGCTTCTCCACCCCGCGTTGCGTCCTAAATGATACTCGCTGCAAGATGTGAGAGCAAAAAGCCCTATTTAGTCAAAAACAATAACGCTACGAAGTGCTCCACCGGTACGAACTTCATCAAGAGCATCATTTATGTCTTCTAATTTGTAACGACTTGAGACAAGCTCGTCAAGCAGTAGTGATCCATCTTTGTAAAACGAAATCATCTTTGGAATGTCAGTCTTCAGAGTTGCTGCACCCATCTTTGAGCCGAGTACGTGAAGACCATCATTAGGAATTGCAATTCCATCAAGTGTGATTGTTACGCCACTTCCGGGGATTCCAACGAACACTGCAGTACCGCCGGGGCGACACATTGTTACAGCAAGCTCCATAACTGATGCTGCGCCAACGGATGCGAATGCGTAGTCAGCTCCACGGCCATTATTGATTTCTTTAATTGCTTCAACAAGGTCATCACGCTTGGCACTGAACGTGTGTGTTGCACCGAACTGCTTTGCAAGCTCCAGCTTGCTGTCAACCATGTCAACCGCAATGATGGTGGTGGCTCCAGCGATCTTTGCGCCCTGAAGTGCATTCACACCAACTCCACCAATACCAATCACTACAACCGTGCTGCCCTTAGTTACTTTTGCAGTGTTCAACACTGCACCAGCACCGGTGATCACTCCACACGCAAGTAGTGAAGCAACATCGAGTTTCATGTCAGTTGGAACACCAACAACCTGTGAGGCATCAACAACAACCTGCTCTGCAAACGCTGCAGTGTGCATTCCGTAGCCAACGCTCACGCCATTTTTATCTTTGAGCGGACTCTTGGCATCGCGGTCCCATGACTTCGTGCAAAACGTGCCTTCTCCGTTCTTGCAGTAGAAGCATTCGCCACATGACCTAATAAGTGAGACAAGAACGTGGTCGCCAACGCTGAATCCAGTTACACCTTCTCCGAGTTCCGCAACAGTTCCTGCTGCTTCGTGACCGTAAAGTGCTGGAAGGTCGCCTCCCCACTTACCGTCAATGAACGTAATGTCACTGTGACAGATTGCACAGGCGCTTATTTTGACTCTGATCTCACCCTTAGCTGGTGCATCGACTTGGATTTCTTCAATAACGAGGGGCTTTCCGAATTCTCGACATAGCGCCGCCCTTGCAGTTGTTGTTGACATGTTTCCTCTTTCCTAGAAATTAATTACGCTTCACGCCGTAACGATTATCACGCCACGCGAGTGCTGCTTTAAGACCTTCGTTTTTCACCAGCTCATCAAATTCAGTCTTTTCAGGTGAAATTGCTGCATTGAGTATTGCTGAAATGTCCATGTTGGCGTGTACCGCTTCACGTAGACCCATTGCTTCGTAAGCACGGGTAAGGGCAATCTTGGTGAGCTTTAGAACAACGAGCGGCGCGGTGGCGACACGAAGAGCTAGCTGTGTTGCTGCTTCTTCGAGTTGCTCAAGTGGCACAACAGTATTTACGAGACCAAACCTCTCAGCATCAACGGCGTTAATTGTGTCACCGGTGTAGAGCAGTTCATTAGTCTTCTTTTGTCCGAGCATGAATGGCATGAGCAATGTTGCAGGGCCCGAGCCATAACGAACTTCAGGCTCTCCAAAGTTTGCATTGTCGGCAGCGACAATCATGTCGCACGCCATTGCGAGGTCGCATCCTCCAGCAAGTACCCAGCCATGTACCGCAGCGATGGTTGGCTTAGGAAACGCCCAGAGCTTCATAGTGATGCCTACGTCGTTTTGCAGAATGATGTGCCAGCCATCAGCGGTTGTAGGAGTGGCTGATTCTTCCCCAAGATCAAACCCAGCAGAGAACGCACGGCCCGCTCCACGAAGCAGAACAACTTTGACCTGATCATCAGCTTCAGCGCGGTCAAGCGCAAGTCCAAGTTCACGAACAGTGTCTTGGCTAATCGCATTTAGCTTTTCAGGACGATTAAGGGTGATCCAGCAGAGGTGATCCTTAACTTCATATTCAACAATGCTCATGACCTTGCTCCTTCACTAACAACAATAAGCGCATCAACTGCGACAGCCCCTTGTTTTCCAAGGACCAGCGGATTTATATCAATCCCATCAATCTCTGGAAAACTCGACGAAAGCTGTGAAAGTCCAAGGAGCACCTTTTCCAAGTCCTTTTTGGCTGGCTCACTCATATGCTTTTGACCGGGAAGTGACGCGACCATCTGTTCAGCAGATTCTTGGCTAATTGGCAGGAGCTTGACGCTGGAGCGTGCAATGGCTTCAGCCAGTCCTCCACCAATTCCAATAGACAGTGTGGGACCAAACATTGGGTCTCGGTGCATTCCACAGATAATTTCACGCCCAGAAGAAACCTGATGTGCAATTACAACCTGACCACCGAGACTCTGCGTCGCTGTGACAACTTCAGCGTCTGACTTAACGCCAAGAATTACACCGCCACCAATGCTTTTGTGAGCGGGGCCATCAACTTTGACAACGACTGGGTATCCAACTTCATTTGCGGCTTTCACCGCTTCATCAGCAGATGCCGCGCGACGAATTTCAGCAAAAGTAACTCCGTAGTTTTTTAGAACCTGAGCGGAATCGAGTTCTGGCATGGAACCAGGAGTAAGCAACTCTTTAATTCCAGGCAACGCAGCCTGAACCGAAGGCTTCTGTACAGAACGATTTTGCCAGCGCGCAATTACTCCGAGTGCAGTCGCAGCGTCTGAAGGCCCGCGAAGCAGCGCAACATCATTTTCACGAGCGAGTCTCACAAATGAATCATGTGGGTCAGCTGAAGCGGTCGAAATAACTACAGGAGTAACGTCGCTTCCCCGTGTTGCGTTAACTAAAGCCTTAACAATCTCCATGCACCATGCTTCATCTGCGGCGCTGCGGTGACGAGTGAGTTCAACAACGGCACAGACAATGTCGTATGACTTAGAAGCAACGAGTTCTTCGAAGCATCGTGGGTACACCTTGTCAACGTCATCAATAGCCCACGCGTCAATCGGATTTTGAACATGAACGAAATTTGGAAATTCTGATTCAAGGTTTTTTGCAGTCTGTGGCGGAAGCGGAGAAACTTCAAGTCCCGCAACTTCGCAACTATCAGCAAGCATGCCCGCCTGTCCACCTGATTCTGAGACTGCGCTGAGGCGATTTCCCTTAGGCCAGCGCTTAAGACCAAGAACATCGAGTGTTTCAACAAATGCGGCCATGTCAAAGACTTCAATGGCACCGCAAGAATCGAGGAAAGCAGAGAAACCTTCGGCGGATCCAACCATGGCGCCAGTGTGAGTGAGAGCGACTTGAGCAGCTAATTCTGATCTACCAACTTTTAGACAAACAACTGGCTTGTTTTTTTCTGCGCAATTACGAAGTGCTTCAGCAAACGCTTCAGGTCGGCGAACCGTTTCGAGAAATAGTCCAATTGCTTTAGTCCCTTCATCGTTGGCAAACGCATTCACGAAGTCCGCAGCGTCAAGACCTGATTCATTGCCAGTAGACATAACTGTCCTGAAACCAATTCGTGGTCCAATCGACAACAGTGCATCTGCAACTGATCCGGACTGACTGAGAACACTTACGTGGCCAGCCTGCAGCGAAGCACTGAGTGTTCCAAGCCAGAGCGAACGGCCTTCAGGCTGCGCGTACCCCATACAGTTTGTTCCGAGCAGCGCAACATTGTTTTCTGCAGCCATTGCGGCGACAATCTTGGTGACAACTGGTCCTTGCTCGCCTGCTTCGGCGCCAGCACCAGGAATAACAAGCGCCTTCACACCACCAGCAATTGCGTCACGCACCGCTTGTTCCATGAGCGTGTGACCAACAGCAATGAGTGCAACGTCTGGTTGTTCTGGAAGTGACGCAACGTCGGGGTAACACTTTTGACCGAGTACTTCATCTCGACGAGGGTTCACTAGGTACACAGTTTCACCACGTCGTGTTGCCATGTGAATAAGGTCAGCACGACGCTCTGATGCGCCAATGATTACCAGGCGCTTAGGGTCGAAAAGAGGTCCAACATCACGGAGTAAAGACATGGTTTTTTTTCTTAGACGCCGTCGTAGCCAATAAGTGATTCTGGGAAACCATCAGCGCGAAGTGGGAACTTCATGTCATCTTCGAGAATTTGAACAACTCGAGGTGACTGTGCCTGGCCGCCGTAGCGAGCCTTCGCCGCAATGTAACGCTGCTCCACAATGCTCGAGAGCTCGAGTGGAACACCCATGCTCTTTGCGAGATCGTTGACTAGTCCTAAGTCTTTAAGAGCTAGGTCAATTGTGAAGTTGATGTCGTAGCTTCCTGAAAGTACCAGCTGACCTTCAGTTTCGTGAACAAAGCTGTTGCCAGAACTCCAGCGAATTGCTTCCCATGCAGTCTTTAGATCAATGCCCGACTGTCCAGAAATCATTAATGCTTCGCCAACCGCAACTAGGTGGATGAAGGCAAGCATGTTGGTTACAACTTTGATTTTTGAAGCTTGTCCAAGAACACCAATGTGCATTACGCGGTTTCCAACGGTTTCCAAAATGTTTAGGTTGGCGTCAAATACATCCTTGTCACCACCAACGAGAATCGTTAGGGCACCAGAAGCGGCCTTATGCACGCCACCAGTTACTGGTGACTCAAGAACGTTCACACCATGCTCATTAGCGATAGCGCCAAGTCGCTTGATTTCGTTGGAGTCAGACGTACTCATGTCAATCCAGGTTTTGCCCTTAGCGAGTCCCGCAAGCACCCCGTCTGGGTTTGTAAGCACGGACGCAACAATGTCTGGGCGTGGAAGACAGGTGATAACAACGTCTGATTGCTGTGCAGCATCTTTCACGCTGCTCGCCCACTTGGCACCCTGGTCAAGAAGAGGCTGTGCGACATCCTTATTTGTGTCGAA
>CAIKVF010000215.1 GCA_903830745.1 uncultured Actinomycetes bacterium
CATCTTGCTGCACTCACTCACGTGGGCGACTCATGGGACCGACCAGAAGAGTTCAATAGGGTGAACGTAGAGGGCACGAGAAACATTCTCACGAGTGCAGCGTTGCTTGAGCGCCCCGCAAAAGTTTTATTCGTCAGCACAGCCGATGTCTATGGAGTGGTGACTGAATCAGATCTTCCACTGCAAGAAGACCGCGTCGCCTCGCCCGCTAATCCTTATTCACAGAGCAAACTTGCAGCAGAAATGCTTTGCAAAGAGGTTGCTAGCTCGCAAGAGGTTGTCATAGCTAGGCCGTTCAATCACATTGGCCCTGGGCAGTCAACTCAATTTGTGATTCCTGCATTAATTTCTCGACTTCTCAATGCCGCCGCTTCAGGAACTACTGAAATCCCCGTAGGTGACTTGTCTACTCGTCGTGATTTCTGCGATGTTCGTGACGTCGTAAAGGCATACAGATCACTTATTGAGCACGCTAAGAGCGGAGAGGTCTACAACATTGCTTCAGGAAGTGATGTTGCGATTAAGGACATCGCTAATCAGTTAGTTCTGCTGCTCGCACCAAACGTAAAACTCGTTATTGATGAAACGTTGCTTCGTCCGATTGAAATTCCAGTGATGCGCGGAAGCTATAAAAAAATTCATGCAGCAACAAATTGGAAACCATCGATAAGTTTGGAAACATCGCTCGGTGACGCAATTAGCGCTCTTCGAAGTAATTCTTCGATAAATCCTTAATTATTTCCTTAGAACACTGTTTTTTCAGTATTTAATCGGCTGAATATTTACCTCAATAGAACTAGCCTTGTTATCTGATGGAATCCCGTGCTCCGGCCGTTGTTGCCGTCGTTGTTACCACTGGCCCTGGGCCAGGCCTTGAAGTTACTTTGGCTTCACTGGCCGCTCAGGACTACGAGGAATTAAGCCTGCTCGTTATAGCGAACGGGGAGCATGACAACGTCTCTGAAAGAGTTGCTGCAGTTGCTCCAAAAGCATTTGTACGCGTCCTTGACGAAAACAAGGGCTTTGGTGCCGCCTGCAATGAAGCAGCTCTCATGGTTGATGGTGCTGCCTTCATCTTGTTCTGCCATGACGATGTTCGTCTCGACACAAACGCTGTCCAGATGATGGTTGAGGCAGCATTTCGAACGAATGCGGGGATAGTTACCCCAAAGGTGGTCCAGTACGAAGATCCAATGGTGTTGGTCCACGTAGGACAAACCTCTGACCGCTTTGGTGTGGTTCAAGAACGTGTTGATCCGGGAGAAATTGACCACGGTCAGCAAGACCTTGAGCGAGACGTATTCGTAGCTCCGGGTGGAGTAACACTGGTTCGCTATGACCTCTTTACGACACTTCGTGGGTTTGACCCTCTCATCCCAGTGCTTGGAGAAGACTTAGACCTCTGTTGGCGCGCACAAGTTGCGGGTGCTCGTGTCGTTGTGGCTCCAAGCGCGAAGGTTGCTCATCGACAAACAATTGCAACAGGAGAGCGCACAGTAAGCGCAGTGGGAACAAGGAGACGTAGCCGACAAGATCTCCAGCGTCGCCATCAATTAATGGTGGTCGCAACTGGATGGGGGCGAGTAACGACTCTCTTGACGTTGCCAGTACTCGCAGTGATGGACCTGTTCGAATTTTTAATCTCACTCATTAGCGGTGACACGGACCGTGCCGGGGCGATTGTTAGTTCTTGGTTATGGCTCTTTAATAATCGAAAACGAATTCGCGAACGTCGACGACTACGTGGTCAAGTGCAAGTTCTTTCCGACAGTGAACTTCGCCGACTTCAAGTAGGTGGCGCAAGTCGTCTTAAGCGCTTTGCGACAACCTTGCTGCGCGAAGGCCTAGATAGAGCTCGTGGTGTTTTGCCAGAAGCAGAGAACCTTCCAGAAGTTATTAGTTCAGGCAGTACTTCTGGTGTGGGTTTTGCTGCGGCGTTCTCAGAAAATGAAGAGTTCGATGAAATTCCAGAAAGTGATGAAATCTCACTTCGACGCAGAGCGAGTCGCATCCTCACATCGTTTAGAGCTCAGGCGGCAACGATTGTTCTCGTAGGAGTTTTCTGGCTGATTTCTACGAGGAATCTTGCGGTAATGCCACTGCCACTGGTTGGTCGACTAGCACCACTTGATTCATGGTGGTCAACCTGGAGACACTTTTTTGCCTCGTGGTCTCCAAACGGCGTTGGAACGGGCTCACCAGGAATGCCTGGCTACGGCGTCCTTGGCTTTGCCGGAACATTCGTCTTTGGACGCATGGGAATTCTTCCGCGCCTTGCGCTCATTTTCTCAATTCCAATTGGTTCAATAGGAATAGCCCGTCTCTTAAAGAATCGTGTTTCTAATCGAGCACGTGTTGTTGCATCCATTGCGTACCTCGCAATGCCACTTGGACTGAACATGATTAGCCAAGGTCGTATTGATGTACTTCTGTTTGTTGGCGCCGCTCCATTCATTGTTCGACGCCTATTTGAACTACTGGCCATTCCTAGTTTCAGAGATGGAGCGTATCCAGCTCCAGTTCAGTTTGGTTTGCAGGGTTGGAGAGGAACAGAGGCTGGTCAGCGCACGGTACTTGTAATGATCATTGCGCTAGTAAGTGCAATGGCACCGGCAACGCTTATTGCAGTTCTCGTAATTTTCATCGGAGTCAGTGTTGCAAGGTTCTTTGAATCAGATGAGAATTCCTCACGTGTGCACCCGTGGAGAACGCTTCTCTCGATTCTTGGCTCAGTGTCAATTTTCTTACTCCCGCTCACCATCAACGTCGTCTTTGCTGGCCGTCGTGCTTTAGAAACATTTGGACTTGCACGAGGGACATGGGCAGCACCGTCCTTCGGATCACTTATTCGTGGATCTGATGGAAACATTGGTCACTCATGGGCCGCGTGGTTACTGCCAATGGTTGGGCTGCTGAGCTTCTTTGTTTGCCAGGGCATACGTCGAAACATCGCCAGCAAAGTCGCAGCAATTGCGACGATCTCGTTAGTACTGGCGAGCCTTTCGTTGCATCACTGGATGGGAGTATTCACTCCTGATGTTGATGTACTGCTCGCGCTGTACATGGCAATGATTGCACTGTTGATTGGACTTGGCGTTAGTGCGCTAGAGAATGACCTTCGACAAGCAGGCTTTGGATGGCGACAAATTTTCGCTGGGCTACTGGTCTCAATGCTTGTCATAAGTACTGCACCATTCCTGCTCAGCTCAGCGAGTGGTCGTTTTAATCTTCCTGCAAATAGTGTTGCCCAGTCACTCAGCTCGCTTGCCCCGAACAACACAGGTGCGTACCGTGTGCTCTGGCTTGGTGACCCAACTGTTCTGCCAGTTGCGGGGTGGTCAGTTGCCCCCGGACTTGCTGCAGCGACCACAATGAATGGGTTGCCGTCGGGGTCAACTCTATTTTCTCCTCCAGATTCGAGCACCAGCGATGTGCTGTTGGCTGATGTGAAGTTAGCGTTACAGGGGCGCACTGTTCGACTCGGATCGTTGTTAGCGAACATGGGTGTTTCGACGATTGTTGTCATGAACGCGTCATCGCCAGAGCTTGCTGGAGTGCAGACAGTTCCAATTCGACCGGTTCCAAGCACTTTGAGTACTGCTCTAAGCATGCAGTCTGACTTGTCTCTTAAACTGAAAACTACTTCGGTCCAAGTATATGGAAACACTATGTTCGCTGGGCTTATTCACGCGACGAGCAATGGCTCTATTCCAGTTCCTGTAGTTGCGAGTGTTGGCATAGCGGGCCACTTAAAGATGCCAACATCAACCAACGTGCATGTAGTCGCCGGCCTTGCGCCAGCGGGAGCGTTCGCACTAAGCGTGAATGACAAAATAGTTCCTAGAACTACAGCTGATGGATGGGCGCCAAAGTACCAAGTGGGTTCAGTTCAGGGCAACGAAAAAGTTGATCTAGTTCTTCACCAGTTCCCGCTCAATGGCCTTCTCGCGTTGTTTACGTTAGGGCTCTGGGCAATTGTGTGGCTTGGTTTTGGATGGATCCACCGAGTTGAGTGGCTATTCAACCGAAGGCATCGTCGAGTTGTTGTGGCGGTTAATGAACCGGTGGAAAATGAATAACCTTCGTCGCCTCCCGCTCGATGCTGTTCTAGCTACAGCACTTGTGCTCACGGCAGCTCTGAGCACGATTTTTACTGGATCAAATCCTTCTCAGTTCTCTACAGGAATTCTCGAAGCATCGTATGCAGAATCAACAGCGCTGCACTGTTCTGGACTTACTTCAAGTGTGGTGACTTTTTTTAATACGACTTCAGATCCTCACAAAATTTCAATTACCTGGATAACTAATAGTGGAAGTAGTGGCAGCACAACCACAAAATTGTCGGGACACGGGAGTTGGAGCATTTCTGAATTCGGCAAGGGAAGTGTGTTCGCGGTAGAAGCACAAATTAGTGGTGGAGGAGTTGTCGCGAGCATCGATGGAGCTGGCGGACTTCAGAGCACATGTCACTCAGTTGGAACCACCTCTTGGTACGGAGCAGGCTTTGACACCAAGGTCGGCTCTACGGGCGTGCTTAGTATTTACAATCCAACGGCAACCGCTGCAGTGTTCAACGTGTCGGCTTTCACTTCAAAGGGCTTCAGCGCCCCTGCACCATTCCAAGGATTATCGGTGAATGCACACAAATTACTTGTGGTTGACCTTGGATCACAGATTGTTAATACATCGAACATCGGCGTGCGCGTAAAAGTGCTTCGAGGATCACTTGAAATTGTTGGTATCCAAAAATCAGGCAGTGCAGTTTCTTATTACCCCGGACAGTTTCAACCGAATGAGCAGAACTGGTTTCCTCTCGTCACCACAGAAAATAAAGCAGCAGCGCAACTTCGCTTTGCAAACCCAAGCGCAAATCCAATTGCGGTGACGGTAAAAATTAGCTTGCCACCATATTCAGTACAGCCACAAACCGTTACGGTTCTACCCTTCAGTGTGGAAGGACTAACTATCACACCCAACACGGCGATTCCAGCAAATGGTTTTGCGTTCGTTAGCTCTACGTCTACTGCACCACTACTGACGACACTCGTTCTTGGAACGTCTAAGGGAATAACGCTCAATGCGCCAGGGGTGCCATCGACATCATTGCTGCTTGCAAACTTCAACGCATCTTCACTCGACCGTGTAGTCATAACAAATACGTCTAAGCAAAATGTGATTGTTAACGCATCGTCACTTCCTGGTGCGCAGTCGGGTTCACGAACTTCAACAATTGCGTTGAAGGCGGGCGAAACTGTTCAAGTGAAGTTGCAAGGTGAAAAGACTGGTGAGATCTTCAGTACATCGAAGAATGTATTGCTGGTTACAGCTGCCTTTGCAACAACACCATCAGGCACAGCCCTGCTTTCAAACTTAAACAGTAGGTAGCGTTGGTGGGTTCCAGTTAGGGGCCGGAGCGACTTCCTTGGTGTCAGTTACAACACTGGTTGTTCCAACACCGCTAAGAGCGCTGACGGTTTTAGTTCCACCAGGCCATACTGGCTCACCATGAGCTTCGTCAATCAATTTTGCGGCAGTGTCACCGTCGATTGTTTCGTGTTCTAAGAGTGAGCGCGTTAGTGACTCGAGTCCACGGCGGTGGAGTGTCAAGACTTCGATTGCTCGTGCCTCTTGTTCACGCAGAATGCGCTCAACTTCATCGTCAACGATCTCTGCAGTGTGCTCCGAGTAGTCCTTTGTTGACATGAGCCCATCACCAAGGAAAACCTGCTGGTGTCCGCCCCAAGCCATTGGCCCGATTTCTTTAGACATTCCCCATTCGGTGACCATTCGTCGAGCGAGCTCAGTGTTTCGTTGGAGGTCGTCTGCGGCACCAGTTGAGAGATCACCGTATACCAAGAGCTCAGCAACTCTTCCACCCATGCGCATGCAGAGTGAGTCTTCTAAGTGGTTGCGTCCCATGATGTGACGATCTTCTTCAGGAAGCGTCATCGTTACTCCGAGGGCCATTCCACGAGGAATAATTGTGATCTTGTGAAGTGGGTCAGTCTTTTCAAGCACGTAGGCAAGTAGTGCGTGGCCACTTTCGTGGAACGCAATACGCTCACGCTCATCATCTTGAAGCACCATTGAATCGCGCTGGGCTCCCATGAGAACGCGGTCGCGTGCTGATTCAAAGTCCTGCATGTTGATGGTTGTTGAATCACGTCGAACAGCGTGGAGCGCTGACTCATTAACGAGGTTTGCAAGGTCAGCACCACTCATACCTGGAGTTCCGCGAGCAACCATTGAGAGGTCAACTGAGCCATCTAGGGGCTTGTCTTTTGAGTGAACCTGAAGAATAGGTAGGCGCTCATCAAGGTCGGGGAGTGGAACCACAATCTGTCGGTCGAAACGACCAGGGCGAAGAAGTGCTGGGTCTAGAACGTCAGGACGGTTTGTCGCAGCCATAACAACGATGCCAACTGTTGGATCAAAACCGTCCATCTCGCTCAACATTTGGTTAAGTGTTTGTTCGCGCTCGTCGTGTCCACCACCAACGCCAGCACCACGCTTGCGTCCAATGGAGTCGATTTCGTCAACAAAAATGATTGCGGGAGCTGCCTTGCGAGCTGTTGCGAAGAGGTCACGAACACGTGACGCACCAACACCGACAAACATCTCCATGAAGTCTGAACCAGAAACTGAGAAGAATGGAACTCCAGCTTCACCAGCAACCGCACGAGCAAGCATGGTCTTACCAGTTCCTGGAGGACCTACGAGCAAAATTCCCTTCGGAATCAATGCACCAATTGCTTTGTAGCGTTCTGGGAACTTCAAGAATTCAACGACTTCACTGATTTCTTGCTTCACACCGAGGTAGCCAGCAACGTCGGCAAATGTTGTTGAAGGACGGTCCTTATTAAATTGCTTTGCCTTGGACTTACCAACCGACATCATTCCGTTCATTTGGCCCTTGGCTTGGCGGCTCGCGAAGAACATAAAGCCACCGAAGATGATTATCCAGAGGAGGTAGGGAGCGAACGTTGCGAGGAATCCATTGGAGTTAACGAATACAACTGACACGTTATTTGTGCGGAGGGTTTCAATTTCAGTTGATAGAACTGGAATTGGACCGTTGGTCGTGTAGTTAGTGCCATCTGTGAGTTGACCAGTAATAACTCCATTGGCGTTGTTGACATTCGCAGAGATCACCTCAGAGCGACTTGCGTCAAGAAGCAATTTTGAATAGTCAACTGTCTTTATGTGCTTGTTCGAAAAGAGTGAAGGGATAATCAAGATGCCCAGAATGAAGATCACCAACGCAATGGTGATGAATCGCCGACGTGATTCAGGTGTCAATGGCTTCTTGCCGCCAGGCATCATCTTTGAAAGGCCAGTTTTTTCTTTTTCAGGTGTGGTCACGCCTTCCAATCTAGAGGTCATTTGTGACATTCGATTTGGCCCTGTGCATAACTCCAGACTTGTTAGCGTTATGGGATATGACTACTAGGCCATTAAAGGAAAATAACGGGAATCCTCGCGTTATTACAATCCTGCTGGCCTGCCTCGTTGGCTTCATAAGTGGTGAGGTGCTCGCGACAATTTTTACCAGCATCCTTAACTCAACTCTTCATTTCCCAGGTGGTCTCAGCACACTGGTGAAGACAGCAAAGCCACCGTACTGGTTCACTTTGTGTGGGCTACTCGGACTCTGGTGCGGGTTTGCAGCGACGGTGCTCTACGCAAAGCTCTCAGCTGGGCTCTCACTTCCAAAGAGCCTGTTCACATTAAAAGCATCCGATGCAATCTACGTATTTATAGGTGTTGCGACCCAGTTGCTTATTGATGCGGCGTATTGGCCGTTCCACTTTAAAAACATGAATAAACCTGTTGACCACATATTCGGTTCAGTGCATGGTTCGATGTTTGTTCTACTGGCGTTTTTGACAACATTCGCAGCGCCACTGATTGAAGAAATTCTATTTCGAGGTGTGGTGTTTCGATCACTTGATGCCCCTTTTTCAAACATGTCAAAGAAATTTGGTTCCTTCGCTGCAATGGCGCTCAGTGCATTTATTTTTGCGATTGCACACGCTGAGCTACTTCAGTTTGCGGGGCTCTTTGCACTTGGAATAGTGCTTTCATACATTGTTAAAAAAACGAAGCGACTCGCACCAAGTATCTTGGCGCACATGTCTTTTAACGCTGTTGCGTTAATTGCGCTACTTCTTCAGCGAACAGGTCACTAGTGATCAAACGACTGCGCGATTTCTTTACTCCGGTGCGAGTGCTCGAAAGTGTTGTCGTACTCATGGTCATTTTTGTGACCGTCTGGACAATGCATCCTTCGTTGATCTTTTCAACCTCAACAATCACTGGTGGCGACACTGGTGCACACATAGCGCTTCCTGCCTTTTTGAAGTCGCAGGGAAGTCTGCTTCATCTAACGCCATGGTATCCAGGTTGGTTTAATGGAATGCCGGCGTACACCTATTACTTTGTCCTGCCTGACTACTTCGCGGTGCTTGCAAGTTACGTAATCAATTTTGCTATTGCCTTCAAGCTGGCAACAATTCTCGGATCAGTGTTGATGCCTGTAACGGCGTACATCATGGCCAAACTCTTTCGTGCCCCTCGTCCAGTTCCTGCAGCACTCGCTGTTGCGACACTTCCTTTCTTGTTTGATGCATCGTTCACGATTGACGGTGGAAACCTCTTTTCAACAATGGCCGGGGAGTATGCGTTTTCACTTTCACTCGCCCTATCGCTTCTAACAATTGGATTCTTTGCACAAGGCGTGAGAACTGGTCGGGGATACTGGAAGGCAGCGACTGCGCTGAGTGCAACGATGGCATCTCACGTGTTGCCGTGGTTCTTCTGCGTTGCTGCAATTGCAGTACTTGTTATTTTTGAATTACTCGCTCGTCGAGGGATAGGCGCTAAAAAAGAAGATGACATTGTGCCCGGCGACTACGCCAGACCAGTTCGCTTCTCTTTCTGGGCGGGGCTACTTTCACTGTTGATTTCCGCATGGTGGTTAGTGCCATTTCTGACTTCACAGGCGTATACAAATTCAATGGGCTACGTGAATGACAACGTCAGCTCTCTTCATGAGATTTTTAGTCATTTGGGCTGGTTTACTTCGACGGGTGCCGCTGCGGGAGACCGGTGGGTCATTGTTCTAGCTGGCATTGCGTTCGTAGTTGCATTTATTGTCAGAGACCGACTCGGCATGATTCTTTCAACGCTGGCTGGCGTCTCGCTACTTGGATTTATTTTTGATCCACAAAGTGTGATCTGGAATGAACGAATTGTTCCGTTCTGGTTTCTCACAATTCACCTGAGTGCTGGCTGGCTCTTTGGGTATCTGCTTTCAAAGTGGATTGAGCGAAGTCCAAAGCTACGTATGTTGAGTGACGTCGAAGATGAAGAAATTGAAGAGCTCGAAATCGATGAATTCGATTACGCACAAGAGCGCACCATCAGAAGGACCCTTAACGCAACGTTGTTAGTTGCCCTGCTGGGTCTTGGCACAACGCTGCCTGGGCTCATTGCTCCGGCTGCTTCTGCACTTCATCTCAACGTTTCTGGCAATCAAGTGGGCGTATGGGCTCAGTGGAACTACTCGGGGTATGAGGCGAAGTCTGGCTGGAATGAATACCAAGACATCATGACAACCATGAAGTCCGTCTCGAAGCAGTACGGGTGTGGCAACGCCATGTGGGAGTACGCATCAGGACAAGACCGCTTCGGAACACCTGAAGCGCTCATGCTGCTTCCTTACTGGACGAATAACTGTGTTGGGTCAATGGAGGGTCTTTTCTTTGAGACCTCTGCGACTACGCCGTATCACTTCATTAATCAATCAGAGCTCAGCGCAGCTCCAAGCAATGCGCAAGTAGGACTCGATTACGGATCAGTGAATGTTGCACTCGGTGTGCAGCACTTACAAATGCTTGGCGTGAAGTACTACATGGCATTTTCGCCAAACATTATTGAGCAGGCGAGAGTTAATCCTTCACTCAAACTGATTGCCACTACTAAGACATGGCCATCGCCAGGTGCGAAGTGGAGCATCTATTTGATTAAGGACAGTCCCGTTGTGCAGCCACTTTCAACTTCACCAGTTGTTGTTGCAAACGTTGCTGGTCGCACGCAGTGGTTAGACGCAAGCCAAAAGTGGTACAACACTCCTTCGATGTGGGGACAACTAATTGCAAGCAGTGGACCTGAAAGCTGGCCACACGTGACATCAATGTCTGCGATGCCAACAGGAACTTCTAATGGTGCACCACTGCCAACCGTTAGCCACGTTGTTCAGACGTCGCAGTCAATTTCGTTCCACGTGAGCAAGATCGGGACACCTGTGCTTGTAAAGGTTTCCTACTTTCCACGCTGGCATGTAAATGGTGCCACGGGGCCGTACCGAGTTAGCCCTAACGAGATGGTTGTGATCCCAACTTCGAATGATGTTTCACTCGTCTATGGACAGCGAATAGAACTTGGTGGAGTGCTTACGGGAGTCACCATTTTAACTGGATTGATGAGTGCTTTCATTCGTTCAAGATGGCGCCGTAAATCATCCAAGTAGAGTGTTAAGTCGTGGACACGACGAAAATCTTCAAGGCGTATGACGTTCGAGGAACCTACCCCGATCAGTTAAATGACCGCTTAGCTCGAGCAATAGGCTCAGCATTCGCAAAGTTCGCCAAGACCCCACGCATAGTTATTGCTCGCGACATGCGTCCATCAGGTGTGACCATGTGCGCTGCCTTCTCAGAAGGGGCGAGAAGCATGGGCGTTGAGGTTATTGATCTCGGCCTTGCTTCAACTGACTTTCTCTATTTCGCGGCTGGACATCTCGACGCCCCAGGTGCAATGTTTACGGCATCTCATAACCCAGCCCAGTACAACGGCATCAAGATGTGTTTGGCTGGCGCCAAGCCAATTGGTGTTGAGAGTGGGCTCGTTGAGATTGAAGCAATGACCAATGAGTTCTATGAAAGTCCATCTACGGGCGCGCTCGCACCGTATAGCGAACTTGATTTGATGGGCGAGTGGGTCAAGCACGTTCTTTCATTCGCGGATAGTTCTAAATTCCGTCCACTCAAGATTGTTGCGGACACTGCTAATGGCATGGGTGGATTTATCGCTCCGAAGATATTTGCTGGTCTTCCATTTGATGTTGAAATCATGTACGAAGAACTCGATGGAACGTTCCCAAATCACCCCGCTGATCCACTGGATGCAAAAAACCTTGTGGATCTACAAAAGCGTGTACTCGAGGTGGGCGCAGACATTGGACTCGCCTTTGACGGTGACGCTGACCGTGTGTTCTTGATTGATGAGAAAGCACAACCTATTTCTGGTTCAACCACTACAGCCATGGTCGCTGCTGCGATGTTGAAGAAGAACCCAGGAGCCACCATTCTCTACAACTTGATCTGTTCTAAGTCAGTTCCTGCAGTCATTGCTGAAAGTGGTGGAACAGCTGTACGAACTCGCGTGGGACATAGCTACATCAAGCAGCAAATGGCAGAAACTGGTGCAGTATTTGGGGGAGAACACTCCGGGCACTATTACTACCGTGAGAACTACCGTGCTGACTCTGGAATCATCACAGCAATGGTTGTGCTGCAACTACTCAGCGAATCATCAGTTGCGCTCTCTGAGCTCGTTGCCCCCTACGACCGATTCGCTGCATCGGGAGAAATAAATACTCAAGTTGAGAGTCCTTCTAACAGCGTGGCGGTAATTGCCCAGAAGCTAAAGGCGCAGGGCGTTAACGTTGACATGCTTGACGGAATGACTGCAGATTATGGAACTTGGTGGTTTAACCTGCGCCCATCAAATACTGAGCCGCTACTACGTCTTAATGTTGAAGCACCGAATGAAAAAGAATGTCAACAGCGCGTTGACGAAGTTCTACAAATGATCAAAGAGGTTTGACCAATGGCCCTAGATAGCTTCCTTCTTGAATTACTTGAAGACCCAACTGACCAGGGGACGCTTCTTTACATTGAAAGCGCCAGCGTGCTCTACAACCCACGTAAAAAAGTTGCCTACGAAGTTCGTGGATCAATTCCAGTGTTGCTTCCAGAAGAATCTCGCCCCGCAACTGATGCTGAGCACGGTGCGTGGACCAGTGACGCAACCGCAGTAACTACAGGTCGTTAGCTCTTCGTTACCCGTAGGGGAACTGTTAGTGGTCCCCAAATAGCGAGTCGACCGTGCTTCCACGTTGGTGAAGCATCTGGCGTTACTGACTCCCACGTCTCTACAAACACTTGCAGAGCCTCTTGGAGTTCGGCGCGCGCTAGCGCAGCACCAAGGCAGTGGTGGATGCCACTTGAGAAGGTCAAGTGATTGCGTGCGTCAGATCTGTTTACATCGAACTCGTCTGCTTCGTCGAATTCACTGGCGTCACGATTGGCTGACGAAAGTGAAAAGGTAATCAACTGACCGGGTGAAAAAATAATGTCACGGTATTCAAATTCTTCAGCGACTTGTCGAATAACGGTGCGAATAGGGTTCACGTAGCGAAGTGATTCTTCAACGGTATTAGCAATTAGCTCTGGGTTGTTTCGAAGTTGACTCCATGTTTCTGGGCGATCAGCGAGTAGAGAAATCATGATGCCAAGTTGATTCCTCGTGGTGTCAGTTCCAGCAGCAATCATGCCCTGGACCAGACTGACGAGTTCATCAGTTGAGAGTCGGTCGCCCTCTTCTTCAACTTGGATTAGTGCACTCAGTAGGTCGTTACCGAGATTTGTTCGGCGCTCTTCAATGAGGTTGAGACAGTACGTACGGAAGTCACCCATGGCGTCAACGAATTCCTGCTCACGACCAATGATGAGTGGAGACCATCTAATAAAGAGCAGGTCTGCCCAGTAGCTAAAGAGGTCCCAGTCTTTCTCGGCGACTCCAACTTGGTGACAAATAACAGCGATCGGGTATTCATTGAAAGCTGCTTGAAATTCAAAAGATGCAGTGCTGCCTGACTGATGCACTTTGGCAAGAACATCTTCCACGTAGTTGCGCATGAATGGGCGAAGCTCATCAATTGCTTTTGCCGAAAATGGACGTGCCACAAGTCTGCGAAGTCGGTTGTGGTCTTCACCTTCGGCGCTCAAGATTCCATTGCTGTCATCGAGCTGGTCTAGGGCGGTGCCCGTTCCAGCAATGAGTTTTCCTACGAGTTGTGATGCTTGGTGCAGGCGACGTTCACGCAGTAGTGAAATTGAATCATCGTGGGTTACGACGCTGTAGCCAAAACTGGTTTTTCCAATCCAGTTTTGGCTACGTTGTCGAGCAACCTCTTCGAGATATTCTTCGCGTGACGGGTTGTCACTTAGGACCAGGGTTTCAGCTAGTGCTAAATCCTCGATCCGAGTAGCCATTAGTTCAGGCGCTCAATGATCATCGCCATTCCTTGTCCACCACCGACGCACATTGTTTCCATTCCGAAACGCTTGCCTGAGTCTTCAAGGGAGTTGATGAGAGTTGTCATGATGCGAGCACCAGTCATTCCAAATGGGTGACCAAGTGCAATGCCACCACCACGGATGTTTAGCTTCTCCATAGGAATTCCGAGGTGCTTGGCGCTTGGAAGAACCTGAGCCGCGAATGCTTCGTTGATTTCAACGAGGTCAATCTGGTCAATAGTCATTCCCGCACGCTTAAGTGCCTGACGGCAAGCTTCAATTGGACCAAGTCCCATGATTTCTGGGTTGAGACCAGAAACACCTGAAGAAACAATGCGTGCAAGTGGCGTAAGTCCAAGTTCCTTAGCGCGTGTGTCGCTCATTACAACAACTGCAGCAGCACCGTCGTTGAGTGGACAAGCGTTACCAGCAGTAACACTTCCACCTTCGCGGAATACTGGAGCGAGTGAAGAGAGCTTCTCGAGTGTGGTTCCCGCACGTGGACCATCATCCTTTGACATAACAGTTCCGTCAGGAAGTGTTACTGGAATGATTTCACGACTGAAGAAACCGTTCTCCTGGTGCTGAACTGCAAGTTCTTGGCTTCGAACTGCGAACTCGTCCATCTCGAGACGAGAAACACCCTCTTGCTCAACAACGTTTTCTGCGGTCTGTCCCATAGCAATGTAAATGTCTGGAAGACCTGCTGCAGGCTTCCAAGGCTCTGTGAATTTTGCTGAACGAGATTCAGTGCGAGCAAGGGCGTCACCAAATACTGGGTTCATGGCCTTACCGCTGTCTGAAGCGCCTGAACCGAAACGAGAAACAGTTTCAACACCAGCGGCAATGAATACGTCACCTTCGCCAGAGCGAATTGCGTGTGCAGCCATACGAATGGTCTGAAGTGATGATGAGCAGTAACGGTTAACAGTTACTCCAGGAACGTTGTCGAGTCCTGCGAGGATTGCAGAAACACGCGCAATGTTGAAGCCTGCTTCTCCAGCTGGTTGTCCGCAACCAAGGATGAGGTCTTCAACAGTGTTGGGATCTAGTTGTGGAACTTTCTTTAGTACTTCACGCACAACAAGTGCGGTGAGGTCATCTGGACGCATGTCAACTAGTGAACCTTTAAAGGCTCGTCCAATTGGGGTACGACCGGTGGCGACGATTACGGCTTCTGGCATGGGGGCTCCTCCTACAGAGTTACTAATTGGTAACTCGTAGGAGCATACTTAATGCGAAGGGGTGGGTGTGACTAGGAAAGTTTGAGGGGACCAGCGTCGTCAAAACCTTGGCGAATGCCCTGACCAGCGCGCTGGCGAAGTTGCTCTGGGTCAAAAAGCATCCAGTAGGCGTTGCGCGCGTGGCTACGAGAACGGTTCTCAAATACTGAAGCCAACACTGCAGGGTCACTGGCCTCATCTTCGTGGACAAAGACCTCAAGAATTGGAGTTGAGGTGAGTAGCTGCGCCTGCATAATTCCGAGTGCGGCTTCGTGAGCGCACTGCTTGTCGATTGGCGCGCTACCTGGCATTCCGAGGGCGACGACGATTGAACAACCGTCTTGTTCAATCAAGTTCTTCGCCGCAACGGCTAAGTCCTTGAATCCAGGGACAGTTTTAGCAATGATCTTGAACGTCTCGTTGTATCCAGGGCATTCGCTGAGTTCCGCAATCGCGGCGCCACCCATGTTGTATCTGGCGAACATGGTGTCCACGACGCCGATTTTTACAACCTTTGATTTTTTGTTCTTTTTAGCCACGACACTCCGTTCTTGCCTTAAGTCTAGAGAAAGATTTGACCCGACAACCCTGGGGCTTTTGCTGGCCTCTAGAGTGGCCTTTGAGGAAAGGAGCCCCAATGGCTTGGGACTTTCAGACAGATCCAGCGTTCGAAGAAAAGCTTGCGTGGATGCGCACGTTTGTAAAGGAAGAAATTTTTCCAATTGAGACGCTAAAAATAAATCGCGAGCAGTTGATGCACGTGATTAAACCTCTACAAGACGAAGTTAAGAAGCGTGGCCTATGGGCTGCTCACCTACCACCAGCACTCGGGGGAATGGGATTCGGTCAACTAGAGCTCGGACTCATGCACGAAATTCTTGGACAGTCACCATACGGTCCAGTTGTTTTTGGAAACAATGCACCAGACAGTGGAAACGCTGAACTTCTCGCAGCAGCAATGGAGATGACCGGACGCGAGGACATTCGCGAGCGTTGGTTGAACCCACTGCTCAACGGTGAAATTCGTTCAGGCTTTTCAATGACTGAGCCAAACACCGCAGGCTCTGACCCACGTCTACTTGTAACTCGCGCCGAGAAAGACGGCGAAGAGTGGGTCATCAATGGTCGTAAGTGGTACACCACGAATGGTTCTGTTGCGAACATTTTGATTCTCATGGCAGTCACTAACCCTGACGTGCACCCATACCAAGGCTCATCAATGTTTGTTGTGCCAGTTGACACACCAGGGCTAACTATTCTTCGCGACGTTGGCTCAATGGACGACCCAGAAGTCACCTACGGAAGATTCGGAAACCACGCAGAAATTCTTTACGAGG
>CAIKVF010000216.1 GCA_903830745.1 uncultured Actinomycetes bacterium
GAATTAATCGCGAAGAATCCTGATGAGTGGCAGCGCTACAAAGATGGTGACGACAAGTTGTCACAGTTCTTCGTTGGCCAGGCCATGAAAGTCACACAAGGCAAAGCAAACGGGAAAGCCGTTATTGCCGAGTTGCAGCTCCGTAAGTAATTTTTCGTTCGAGTTTTACTCAAGCCCAGAAAGCGCAATTGCTCTAATCCATGCACCGTCACTTGCCCCAAGCTTTATGGGCAGTAGCGATACGAATGGCGTTTCCTCATTTACGTTTCTCATATTTGTAAGGTTCTCAGCGATAATCCCGTTTTCCTTTGACCAGAGATAGTGATTTTCAAGTGTCGCATCTTTAGGATTTTCTGGAGTTCTGTCTAGCGACAAAAAGTCCAGTGCGATTGTTGTAATCCCGAGCCCAAGAAGGTAACGCAGAGACTCAAGCGTGGGGTACGGGTGAGCTAAATAGTGCTCGCTCCCATAATGATCTGACCAGTCAGTCCGTACAAGAACTATTGAGCAGTCGTTGTATGAAGCACTAGTAAAGCATTCGTGAGGTATCTCACTTCGTGGTGCTAGGTCTGTTGCATTAACTATGCATGCGCGTCCTACAAATCGAGATAGATCTAATTTGTCCAAAGTTGCTAGTTCATTTAATACATGAAACGGTGAGTCGAGGTGAGTTCCTGACTGAGATCCAAGGTGAAGCGACAGCACATTCACACCGTGATCATCAACATTTAGTGCAGATTCAATAACTACTTCAGGGTCACCGGGGTACACCTGCATACCGTTTTTTACTTCATGGCTTAAGTCGACGATTTTCATTTGGCTCATATCTACTGATACTCATTGGTAACTATCTACGACAATAAGTGTTTTTTAGGTGCATTTCGGATAGCGTTTCTTGAGAGCAATAATTAGGGGGATTAAAATGGCAGAAAATGAAAGCCTCAGTTCGATTGAGAGTCGTCACATTGACTATGTACCTGAGAAAGAACGTCACGGAAAAGTCTGGCGACAAGGTCCATTCTGGTTCCTAGGAAACTTCCAGCCATTCACTGTGGCGATTGGGTTCACCGCTCCACTTGTAGGCATCAGCCTTAAGTGGTCAATCTTGGCTTCAGTGCTTGGGGTCCTTTTTGGAACCATTTTCATGGCTGCGCACGCCGCGCAGGGACCGCAACTTGGGCTTCCACAAATGATTCAGTCGCGTGCTCAGTTTGGCTACGTGGGTGTAGTTGTTCCACTTATTGCATCAACCTTTACGTTTGTTGCCTTCTTGGTCGTTGACACCGTTATTTTGAAAATTGGTCTCAAGAGCTTGTTCGGTTGGAATGCAACTGGCGTTGCTGTTGGCCTAATGCTTCTTACCATCATCATTGCGATTTACGGTCACGACTGGATTCACCGTGTATTCATTATTCTTTTCTGGACGTCGTTCCCATTCTGGATTATCACAACGGTCGGACTATTTAGCTACCACGTCTCAGTTCCTGCTGCTGGAAAGCTTGGCTACAACTTGGCTGGCTTCGCTGTGATGTTTGCACTCGCAGCTTCATACAACATCACCTATGCACCGTATGTTTCTGACTACACGCGCTACCTTCCAAAGTCAACGAAGCAGAGCAGTTTGATTTGGTCAGTTTTCTGGGGTGGTTCACTTTCACCAATGTGGCTGATCCCCATGGGTTCATGGCTCGCTATTTACCTAAATACCGCTGACCCACTTCGTGGACTGCACGACGCTGGTAACCACGCTGTTGGGGGAGCAGGCACAGTTCTTATTGTCCTATCGACCTTGGCTCTTGTCGCAACAATGGGAATGGGCGCCTACTCGGGCATGCTCTCAGTTGTAACAGCAATGGACTCATTTAAGCCAGTGCCTACTGGTGCCAAGACACGAGTGGTTGTTATTTTGCTTCTTGGCATTGTCGCTGGGTTCTTTGGAATCATCTTTAATACAGCATCGACTGCCCTCTATGACGCACTGACAATCATGCTGTACGTACTTGCGCCATGGACTGCAATCAACTTGATTGACTTCTATGCAGTTCGTCACGGAAAGTTTGCGATTACAGACTTCTTCACTCCGTCTGGTATCTATGGTCGCTGGGGTGGACGCGGTCTCACTGCATATTTTGTTGGAATCTTGGTTGAAATTCCATTCATGTACATCCCGAGCTATTACAGCAGTTGGGGATCGAACCAATTGAATGGTGTTGACATCTCTTGGATTATTGGACTGTTCGTCTCTGGAATCTTGTATTTCGTGATTACTCGAAACATTGACCGAACTGCAGAAGACGCAGCGGTTGCCCGTTCGAATGAGTCACTCGCACGAGGAGAAGAAGTCCGTTAGTACTGAAGAAGTTTCCGCGGCCGTCACTGCGTTGGTGGCGGCCTTTGGAACTCACAACCGCGATGTCTATTTTGATGCCTTTTCACCAACGGCAACTTTCATCTTCCATAATCATGACGCAGTGCTCGAATCGCGTAGCGCCTACGAAAAGCTTTGGGACGAATGGGTTGCTGATGGCTTCAAGGTTCTTGGATGCAGGTCGGCAAATCAGCAAATAACGATGCTGGGAACAGACGTTGCAGTATTTACTCACACGGTTCGAACCGACCTTGCAGATGGTGATGGGTCAATAACTTCTGGAGAACGTGAAACGATTATTTTTCAAAAGATTAACGGACGCTGGCTAGGAGTGCACGAGCACTTAAGCGTTGATCCGACTTTCCTCGTCTAGATTCTTCTTAGGAACTTAAGGAGTACTGTGAGCAAAAAAGACAC
>CAIKVF010000217.1 GCA_903830745.1 uncultured Actinomycetes bacterium
CGGTCATTTGTCACAACACTGCGTGCTCGTGAACAAGACATCCGTCGCGAAAAGGCAACATCGAACATCTGCTCGAATCAGACGCTCATGGCAGTCACTGCAGCAATCCAGCTTGGTTACCTCGGAACATATGGACTTCGTGAAGTGGCGACGCGCTGCGCACAAGGAGCTCACTATCTTTACGACGAGGTAATGAAGATCAGCGGAGTAGAGCCACTTAACTCGCAACCGTTCTTCCGTGAGTTTGCTTTTAAGGTTCCAGGAAGTGCGAGTGAAGTTCTTTCACACATGGCTACAAACGGTGTGCTTGGTGGACTTTCCATTCAGGCACTTCACGACGACGCAACTGGTGAAGCCGACAATGTAATTCTCGTAACTGTCACCGAGAAGCGTACCAAGGATCAGATAGATAACTACGTTGAACTACTTCGAAAGGCGGTCGCGTAATGTCGAAAATCGCTCCTGGCGGAAAAGCATCTTCCGCGCCGTTACTTGGAAATGACATTGAACCAACATTGTTTGAGATGTCTGTTCCTGGTCGCTCTGCCTATCAACTTCGAACAACTGGTGTTCCAGCGACGCCTCTAAAAGACATGGTGCCGTTTGCGCATTTGAATCCAGAAGTTATTCCTATTGCAGAAGTTTCAGAGCGTGACCTGGTTGCACACTTCATGAGACTCTCACACCGACAATTCTCTGTTGACCTAGGAATGTACCCACTTGGTTCTTGCACCATGAAGTACAACCCGAAGTTCTGTGACGCTGTTGCCAGTGACCCGGGGCTTAATACTGTGCACCCTGGAACTCCTGCAGAGCTCAGTCAGGGTTGGCTAGAGCTTCTTGTTGACCTCGAACAGAAGCTTTGTGCGATTACTGGCATGCAGGCAGCAACGCTGCAACCAGCAGCTGGTGCTGCGGGAGAACTCACAGGACTTCTTCTTATGCGTGCATATCACACCGCAAATGGAGATCCTCGCAAGCGCGTTCTTATTCCAGACGCTGCACACGGTACGAATCCTGCTTCTGTAACACTCGGCGGTTATGAGGTGACGACCATTCCTTCAAACGAACGCGGCCTTGTTGATCTTGCTGCACTCAAGGCGCAACTAGGCCCTGACGTTGCTGGAATCATGCTCACGAATCCAAACACCGTGGGTCTTTTTGAAGAAGAAATTGTTGAGATTGCGGAGGCTGTTCACGATATTGGTGGACTTCTCTACTACGACGGTGCGAACCTCAATGCAATTCTCGGGCAGGTTCGTCCCGGGGACATGGGATTCGACATTGTTCACATGAACCTCCACAAGACTTTCGCAACCCCACATGGTGGGGGAGGGCCTGGAGCAGGCCCAGTAGCGGTCTCAAAGCGCCTCGTGGAGTTCTTGCCGGGTCCAAAGGCCACTCGCATGACAGATGGCTCATATGCATGGGTGAAGCCACCAAGGTCAATTGGACGCGTTCACGGATGGCACGGAAATGCCATGGTGCTAGCTCGTGCTCTTGCCTACATCACTGTGCACGGGGGAGACGGTCTTAAGCGCGTTTCTGAGCACGCAGTGCTAAATGCGAACTGGTTGCGAGTTCGTCTTGCCGACTCACTTCCTGCTGCATATGACCGCGTCTGCATGCACGAATGCACGCTCACCGCAACTCCTCTCAAGCAGAAGTTCGGCATCAAGGGACTTGACGTTGCGAAGGGACTGCTCGAAGAAGGTTTCCACTCACCAACGGTGTACTTCCCACTGATTGTGGATGAAGCATTGATGTTCGAGCCAACTGAAACTGAAAGCTTGCAGACTTTAGAGGCACTCGCTGAAGCAGTTGAGCGCATTGTTGCTCGCGCTGAGACCGATCCTGAGTCGCTTCGTATTGCACCACAGACAACACCAGTATCTCGAGTCGATGAAGCTCGAGCAGCAAGGCAACTAGTCCCTACAGAAGATGCGGCGGCACGATAATGGCTTTTAAGTCCCCATTCAAAATTTATGGAATTGAAAGAAGTTTTTTCTCTAGAAAAGTTTGGTCGATCTTTAGAGCAATGGGTGTCGATCACGAATTTAAGTTCAAGACACTCAGCAATACTGAATGGCTTGAAGCTCGTGCTGGAACACATCTGATTCCAGTGGTGTTAACGCCGGAAGACTGGATGATCTGGGACTCAACTCCGATTGCATTCTTCCTCGACGAGCGATACCCAGAGAAATCAATTATTCCGAACACTCCAGTTCAGAAGATGGCGTGTCTGCTGATTGAAGACTGGGTTGACGAGTGGTTGGTTCGCGTTGCGGTGCAGAGTCGCTGGCGTTACCCAGAGAATGCTTTCCAAGTTTCAAATGAGTTCGGCATCAACGCCGTCGGCAAATGGATTGGTGAAGAGTTAACGCCTGAAGAAGTTGCGAGCGCACGCATGGTTGGTGACTTTGCAACGGAGTCATTCGGTCCTTACGCACTCCGTGGCCTCGGTGCTGTTGATCAAGATGAGCCAATTGAAGCCGGGTTCTTTCATCAGCTCGATGTCTACAACAAGATCTTTTCGAAGCAGAGGTTTTTCTTTGGCGACCGCATAAGCCTCGCTGACTGTGCCCTCATTGGTTCATTCATGTCTCACATGATTGGCGACCCCGAGCCTCGTAGATGGGTCATGGAGCGCCAGCCTTCAGTTGCGAAGTGGGTCCAGGATGGGTGGGACACCACTGTTGGAACTGAGAAGTGGGCACCAAACGATGAACTGGCTCCTGAACTCTTTGAGCTCTTTGAAGAGATGAACCGCGAAAACACGAAGGTTATGTACGCAACGTATGACTCAATGTTGAAGGGGGAAAAGTATTTTGACGTTGATCTCGGAACTGGACCAGTCACATTTTCCACCAACCCATACCGCGAAGCGGCACGTCTTTACATTCGTGACGAATTCTTGAATCTCAGTGCATCTGCTCAAGAGAAGGTCAAGTCAGTACTTGGTCCTACGGGAGTCCTTGACCCATACCTTCTTGATCCGATTCCTAACTTCAC
>CAIKVF010000218.1 GCA_903830745.1 uncultured Actinomycetes bacterium
ACTTCACCGTTACAGAAATTATCCAGGGACTTGGTCGCACACTTCTACTAACGGTGATCTCAATGACAATTGGGATCACACTTGGTGTCACCATTGCAATAATGCGCCTCTCGGAAAGCCGCCTGCTCTCTGCAACCGCCTGGAGTTACACCTGGTTCTTTCGTGGAACACCTGTTTATGTACAACTAATTTTCTGGTTCAACATTGCAGCAATTTTCCCATTGATCACACTCGGCATCCCGTTCTCACACATCACGTTCTTCCACCTCGATACGGTTACGTTCTTCACTCCATTCACCGCGGGAGTAATTGGACTCGGGCTCAACGAAGGCGCCTACATGTCTGAAATCGCTAGAGCAGGACTTATTGCGGTTGATGAAGGACAAATAGAAGCCGCCAGTTCAATTGGTATGACCAAGTCACAAACACTTCGCCTCGTGGTTCTCCCCCAGGCAATGCGCGTAATAATCCCACCAACCGGCAATGAAGTTATTTCAATGTTGAAGACCACATCTCTCGTTAGTTCAATTGGAGTAATCGATTTGCTCGGTGCTGCACAGAACATTTACTCGGCAACCTACCAAGTAGTGCCAATGCTCATTGTGGCCAGCCTTTGGTATCTAGCCATAACAACAATTCTTTCTATTGGACAGTTCTATCTTGAGCGCCACTACGCCAAGGGTGCGCTTCGCACTCCGCCGCCAACACCAATTCAGCGAATCAGAAGTGACCTACGAGGAATTGCTTCTAAGTTTCGAACCGCTCGACCAGCAAAGGAGTCGCGATGACAACTCCTATGGTGAGCGCTAAGGGCGTAACAAAGTCCTACGGATTAGTTGATGTACTTCGTGGCGTGAATCTTGAAGTCGCGCGAGGTGAAGTGACGTGTCTTATTGGTCCATCTGGATCAGGCAAGAGCACGCTGCTTCGCTGCATCAATCACTTAGAAAAGCATGATGCCGGTGAGTTACGAGTTGATGGAGAGCTCGTTGGCTACGAAGCACGTGGTGGAAAGCTCTACGAAAGAAATAACAAGCAGATTTGTTCTGAGCGAGCGCAGATTGGAATGGTCTTTCAGCGTTTTAATCTTTTTGCTCACATGAATGTTCTTGACAACATCACCGTGGGGCAAATAAAGGTGAAGGGTCTCTCAGAGGACGCCGCGGTTGAAAAAGCTCGTTCACTTCTCGAACGCGTAGGGCTGAGCGGAAAAGAAGCAAACTATCCGAGTCAGCTCTCAGGTGGACAGCAGCAGCGCGTAGCGATTGCCCGTGCGCTCGCGATGGAGCCAAAGCTCATGTTGTTCGATGAGCCAACATCAGCGCTAGACCCTGAGCTCGTTGGCGAAGTGCTCGACGTGATGAAGGACCTCGCCAGATCAGGAATGACCATGGTGGTTGTAACGCACGAAATGAACTTCGCTCGTGAAGTTGCCAACTCTGTCTATTTCTTAGACCAGGGTGTTATTGAGGAGTCTGGCGATCCAGCTCAAGTACTCAGCTCTCCATCATCAGATCGCCTAAAGCATTTTCTTTCAAAAGTGCTTTAGTTCTTCGACAAGAACGCAGTTACTTCTTCAGAACTTGGAGCAGTTGCTGGCCCGAGTTTGCCAATAGCAATTGCACACGCTGCGTTCGCACGCGTTAACGCTTCTGTGACTCCAGTTCCCTTGGCGAGTTCTGCAATAAAAACGCCACCGTGCGTATCGCCCGCACCAGTCGTGTCAACCACATTCGCACTAAATCCTGGGATGACTTGAGGTGCATCACTACCTTGCAACAAAATGCAACCACGCTCTGCCACACGAACAATTACACCTGTTTGAACATTGAGCTGTGAAAGCTGAGAAAGAGCGTCATCGAGCGAGTTTGTTTTAGTAAGCGAGATTGCTTCAGGCTCGTTGCACACCAACCAGTTACATCTAGCAATAAGTGCGCTGAGCTCATCACTAGGGATGTCTGATCCGCGAGGACCTGGATCAAAGATAACTACAGCATCTTTGGAAATTCCTTGTAGCCATGAAGCAGATGTTGCACAGATGTCTGGGTAGACAAAGTTGTAACCCGAAACAAAGACGTAGTCCCCTGGTTTCACTTCAATCACCGAAAGGTCTTGGAGTGTGAGCGTTCCTTCAGCACCTGGTGAGGTTACGAATGTACGCTCACCACCTTTTTCTACCAGCACGAAGCACAGTCCGAGGTCTAGCGATTCATTGGTTGGCACAGAAATTTGAATACCTTCTGCAACGAGTGCCTTCTTTGCAATGTCAGCAAAAGGACCGCTACCGAGCTGACCAGCGTAGGTAACATCCATCCCTTGTCGCCTCGCTGCAGACATGACATTGAATCCACCGCCTGGAGTTACGAGTCGCTCAAGAACTTCTGCGTCATTGCCCCGCGTTGGCAGCACATCAATCATCGCCACAACATCGAGCATCACTGTGTCGAGATCGAATAGTCGAGGTGCGGTAGTCATTTCGTATTTACCTTAGTGACGAAGCGCCAGCAGGTCTTGCGCAACACCTCGAAGGTTGAGTGCGTTTAGTGTTTCTACAGTATTTATTGCACTTGTGGGAAAGCCGTCTGGCCCATGCAGCGCTCCAAGCATTGATCCGGTGATGGCTGCAATGGTGTCAGTGTCATCTCCAATTGATGCCGCATCGCAACACCCTTGCCACGGATCACTTTGATGGAGCACAAAAAGACCAATCGCGCATGGAACCGACTCCGTCGCTTGTACTGACGTTCCAATTTCCTTTCGAAGCAGCTCGCCGTCTCCTAATGACGCAATTTCGACTGCGCGTTTGATCCGAAGAACAATGTCGCCACCATCTTGGGCACCATGGAGACTCGCCCGTTCTGCGGCTTCAATCCCTACTGCCACAGCATCACTTGGCACTAGTGAGTCAATTAACCCACTGATGATGCCCGCGACGCCAGCTGCGGCACCGAGAGCGCTCGAGGTGTTGTGAGTGAGCATGCTGACTTCAATGACTTTTCGAACGAGACCGTCGAGATTGCTACTCGAACAAAGTATGCCAACGGGAGCAATCCGCATCGCAGCGCCATTGGTAGTTCCGTCTCGACCAGTGAGCGAAACATCCATTCCGGCTTGCAAGTTTGTTAGTGCCGCTTTTGTTGATGGGCCGAGTAAGTCGAGTAAGCCACGATTGCGAATTGACTCTTCCCACGAAATGAGTTGCTTGGCAAATTCACGTTGATCAAACTCACCATTCAACGATGTGAGAAGCGAGGCAACTAGTAACGACTGTTCGGTGTCGTCAGTAACCATTCCGGCCTTTAGCCCCGCTGCATAGGGATGCTGCGGTGATGGGTCATTAAATGTATTTACTTTGTGAAATTGTTCTCGAATTACTTCATAGCTGAGCGACTGAGTTGGCATCCCGAGAGCGTCACCTATCGCGAGGCCAAGTAATGCACCATAAGAACGAGAAAACTGCGTGCTTGCACTCATCACTTCAAAACTTACTAGCGACATAACTTTTCTAGTGAATGCAAGAATTTTCTTGCCTCTTGTGCAAGGCTTAAGAAGTCTCAAAAGTAGATCATTCAGAGCCTTTATAGGAGAGCCATGAGTAACGAAATCCTTGGAACAGAATCTTCCACCCTTCGAATTGAAGAGAACGGCATCAACACCATCAGCGAAGCTGAACGCAAAGGTCAGCCACGTGAGCTCTTTTGGCCATGGTTTGGTGCGAACATCTCGGTACTCGGTCTTAGTTACGGCTCGTGGGTGCTCGGATTTGGAATTTCCTTCTGGCAAGCAATCGTTATTGGACTCGTTGGCGTTCTCTTTAGTTTCTGGCTTTGTGGAGTAATTGCCACAGCTGGAAAGAAGGGCTCCGCTCCAACAATGGTGCTTAGTCGTGCGGCGTACGGCATCAGAGGGAACCGACTCCCTTCAGCAATCTCATGGTTGCTCTGTGTTGGCTGGGAAACATCACTCAGTGTTGTTGCAGTACTCGCAACGTCAACAGTGTTCACTCGCATTGGCTGGGGTGGAGGAACTGGCGTAAAAGTAATTGCCATGCTCGTAATTGGAGCGCTCATTATTGGTGGTGGCGTGATGGGCTTTGACCTCATCATGAAAATGCAGGCGATCATCACTGTGGTTACTGGAATTTTGACCATTGTCTTTATTGCACTCACCTTCAATCACATCAGCTGGCACACTGTTTCGCACATCCACAGTGGATCAATGCAGGCACTCATTGGTGGGCTCACCTTCGTGATGACAGGATTCGGACTCGGATGGGTGAATACTGCTGCTGACTATTCTCGCTACCTACCTCGCAATGCATCATCTCGCGGTGTGGTTGGCTGGACAACTTTTGGAGCATCTATTGCGCCACTTATTCTTTTGTTCTTCGGTCTCATGCTCGCTGGATCATCAAGCGATCTAAGTTCTGCAATTGGCTCTGACCCAGTTGGTGCACTATCGAACTTGCTACCTACATGGTTCTTGGTTCCATTCGCACTCGTTGCAATCCTCGGACTCGTTGGTGGAGCCGTTCTTGACATTTACTCTTCAGGGCTTTCAATGCTCGCAGCTGGAATAAAGATTCCTCGCTTTGCCGCAGCTGGCGTAGACGGTGCAATCATGATTGCTGGAACTATCTACATTGTCTTTGTTTCTGGAAACTTCCTCTACCAGTTCCAAGGTTTCTTAATCACTGTTGGTGTGCTCATCGCTGCCTGGTGTGGAGTGTTCCTTGCTGACATGTCACTTCGCAAGAAGAACTACGAAGACGCTGAACTCTTTAGCGCTACTGGTCGTTACGGTGACATTCGAATTACGCCACTAGTCACAACAATTGTTTCCAGCGTTATTGGATGGGGGCTCGTGACGAACTCAGCTGCTTCATGGCTCACCTGGCAGGGTTACTTGCTTAAGCCACTTGGACTTGGCGGAAAATCAGGCGCCTGGGCGTACGCAAACCTTGGTGTTCTTGCAGCATTAGTGCTGAGCTTCGCAGCAACGTATGTTCTTCACCGCAAGGATGTTGAAAAGCAAGAGGGATAATCTCTTGAGAATTCTTGGTGCCCCCGGCAGGATTCGAACCTGCGCTCACGGTTTAGGAAACCGATGCTCTATCCCCTGAGCTACGGGAGCTTGCTTTACAACCCCATAAGCCTACGAGGTATTGCAAATGGGTATAGGTGTGTAGCCTGTAAGTCCCGTGGCAATCCTTATAGACATCCAAAAAGTCACTCTCGAAGGCTTTGACCGCACCATTCTTGAAGACCTCTCGCTCACCATTTCGACGGGTGATCGCATTGGTGTAGTTGGCATCAATGGTGCCGGAAAATCTACACTCCTGAAGATTGTTGCAGGACTACAGAAGCCCGACTCTGGAAACATCCGCCTCGGACAGGGCGCACTCGTTGGTTACCTCGATCAAATTCCAGACCTTCCTAAGGGAACTGTCCGCGAAGTTCTTGGCTCTGGCTGGGAAGTTGACGCCGCAATTGACCGACTTGGAATGACCAAGGCAATCGACACACAGATTGATCACCTCTCTGGAGGACAACTCAAACGTGTGGCCCTCGCAAAAATCTTTGCTGAACACAATGACGTACTTATTCTCGACGAACCTACAAACCACCTCGACCTGAGCGCCATTGAATGGCTGGAGCAAAAAATCACCAGCTTTCCTGGTGCTGTAGTTCTAGTGAGTCACGACCGCTTCCTCCTTGATCAGGTCACCACACGAATGATTGAGATTGACCGTGGCAAAACATACGTTCACGCTGGTGGGTACTCTGCACTTCTTGAAGCACAGGCCGAACGCGAAGTGCAGGCACAAAATGCAGAGCAAATCAGAAAGAACATGGCCCGACATGAACTTGCGTGGTTGCGTCGTGGCGTAAAGGCACGTTCTACAAAACCTCAAGCACGTATCGACGCAGCGAACCGACTACTCGCTGGGGGCAAAGAAGCAGCAGCCCGTGAAGGAACTATTGACTTCAACGTTGATACCCCTCGCCTCGGGCAAACAGTAATCAAGGCTCACAACGTTTCGTTCTCATATCCAAATGGTCGACAAATCCTTAACGGAATAAATCTTGAACTCGGACCCGGGGACCGAATTGGCATTGTTGGCCCCAACGGTGCCGGTAAATCAACGTTCGTGAATTTGCTTGCGCTTCGCAATGAACCGTCGATTGGAACCGTGAAGCACGGGCCAACTG
Source organism: uncultured Actinomycetes bacterium (assembly GCA_903830745.1). GTDB lineage: Bacteria > Actinomycetota > Acidimicrobiia > Acidimicrobiales > RAAP-2 > RAAP-2. Next base: position 6,213 of record CAIKVF010000218.1, read on the forward strand.
TCGCAACCTCGTACTTCGAACAAGGCTCTGACAACTTCAATCTAGAAGCCACGGTTCAAGAACTAGTCGCTGGTCCTCGCGGAATTCCTGGATCACCTGAAGACATTGCCATCATGAAGAGCTTCTGGTTCACGGGAGCACTTTGTAAGACCAAGGCCCGTGACCTTTCTGGTGGAGAGCGCAGACGACTGCAGCTGCTACTGGCGCTCACGCTTAAGCCCAATGTGCTGTTTCTCGACGAACCTACAAATGACCTGGACCTCGAAACAATTCGTTTAATTGAAGAATTTCTGGCGCAGTGGCCTGGAACGCTAATTGTTGTTTCGCACGACCGAACGTTCTTAAGTAGAACTACTGACCGATTGTTAGAAGTTCACGCAGACGGCTCCATTGCAGACATTCCTGGAGGCATTGACGCCTGGATTGCTAGAGCTGCAGGCGTGATCACCAGCACGAATCTCGGTGACACAGATG
>CAIKVF010000219.1 GCA_903830745.1 uncultured Actinomycetes bacterium
AGCTCTAGCGCTTGCTCTACGCAGCACACCAGTACCGGGAGCGCAACGTCTTGAGGGCGCTGCTTAAGTGCGAAGATTTTCGCGACTGAAGAATTGTTGATTGCAGCACCCACGCCGTAGACAGTGTCAGTAGGCAGGGCTACTACTTCGCCACTCGCTATCGCAGCAACAGCTTCTTCTAAAGAAAGGACTTTGCTCATGAACGTCTCGCTACCAAGATGCGTGGATGCCCAGCGAGGTCATCGAAGTCAAAGACATCGCTGAACCCAGCGTCATAGGAATTTTGAAGTGCAACTTCACGGTGCATGTTTCCATGCTCGCAGATAAGCACTCCGGTTGAGGACAGCCACTCTGGTGCTTCGGCGATTATTTCCTCGAGATCACTAAATCCTTCAACGCCCTGAGCGCTTGGAGCCACCAGTGCGCCAAGTGGTTCATGTCGAAGCACTGCGTCAAGTGCCTCAAATTCCACTTCACCCACGTATGGCGGATTAGAGACAATGAGATCAATGTGACCGCGTAGCGAACGGTCCACGTTGTTGAACCAAGAAGACTCCACAAATGACACTGCGTGCAGCTGATGTTTAATGGCATTTCGTTTCGCAACACTTAGTGCATCAAGTGACTCATCAACACACACCAGTGTTGCTGCAATGCCACGCTCACGAAGTTCAAACAACAAAGAAAGACCAATTGCTCCAGATCCACATCCAAGGTCGAGGATTACTGGTGCCACCGCGCCAACACGTGCGAGTTCTTGCAACGCGTAGTCAACAAGTTCTTCTGTTTCGGGGCGAGGAATAAGTACTCGTGTGTCAACGTCAAGATCTAAAGAACGAAAGGGCCAGTGACCAATGATGTATTGCAGTGGCTCACCGTTTAGTCGACGTTGTGCTGCGAGTCGCAGTGCAGGGACGGCATCAAGGTCGGCTCCAGGAACGAATTCCTCGACGAGCCAGCGTGCTTCGTGACGCTCAAGACCGAGACCGATTAACTCGGTCACTAGCTCGGAATTAACGTCCGTCACTCTCGGCCAATTGGCGAGCACGCTTTTCAGCGAGCAACGCATCAACGTACGTATCGAGGTTTCCAGCAAGTACGTCGTCGAGGGCGTACGTAGTGAGGTTGATTCGGTGGTCAGTAACTCGGTTTTCTTTGAAGTTATAGGTGCGAATCTTCTCGCCTCTAGAACCAGTTCCAATTTGGCCACGTTTTAACAAACTGAGTTCGTCGGCTTGGGCATCTTGAGCAGCCTTTAAAAGCCTCGAGCGAAGAACAATGAGCGCCTTGGCGCGGTTTTGGATCTGACTCTTTTCGTCCTGCATTGCAACAACAATTCCCGTAGGAAGGTGCGTAATACGAACAGCGGAGTCAGTGGTGTTAACGCTCTGTCCTCCAGGACCTGATGAACGATACACATCGATCTTTAGTTCTGCTGGATTTAGTGCAACGTCAACTTCTTCGGCTTCAGGAAGAATCGAAACTGTTGCAGAAGACGTGTGCACTCGGCCCTTGGCTTCCGTTACCGGAACACGCTGTACGCGGTGAACACCAGCTTCGTGTTCGAGTCTCGCCCATGCGTCATCACCCTTAACGAGGAAGGTCGCTTCGTCAAGACCACCCTGTTCCGATTCTCGAAGTTCAATAACGTCGAGTTTCCATCCGCGAACCGCAACGTAACGGCGGTACATGTCAGCGAGGTCACCAGCGAAAAGGTTTGCCTCTTCCCCACCTTCAGCGCCACGGATTTCAATAATTACGTTTCTACCCTCGTTAGGGTCGCGTGGCAGCAACAATGTTTCGAGTGTCGATTCCAGTTGAGGAATTTTTGCTTCAGCGTTATTCATTTCTTCACGCCATTGTTCACGGTCATCACCAGATGATTCATTGAACATTTCTTTGGC
>CAIKVF010000220.1 GCA_903830745.1 uncultured Actinomycetes bacterium
CCTGCATCAAGAATGGTCTTAGCCATCCAGTCAGTACGAGCAGGTGTTACTGATGCTGAAGTTGTTACGCCAGCTTGTTTCATTTGACGAATACGCTCACCAACGAGCTCCAGCTTGATTGGCTCTAAGTACATCTGTTGCATGCGAGCAGTGGCTTTGTCGTCTTCTAGTTCAGTGATTTCTTCAAAGAGTGCAGTTGGGTCTTCGTAACGAGTCCAGAGTCCTTCGAGGTTTAGAACACCAAGTCCACCTAGTCGGCCTAGTTCTACTGCGGTAGATGGTGACATTGCACCGTCCATGGCTGAGCCAAGTACTGGGAGTTCAAATTTGTAAGCGTCAATTTGCCATGAGATGTCTACATCTTCAGGGTCACGGGTGCGCCGTGATGGAACAATTGCGATGTCATCAAACCCGTACGCTTGACGCGCTGACTTGGAGATACCAATTTCTACTTCCGCCATGATTTCCTCCGTTTATAGAAAACAGCAACCAAAAAGTGGTTTGCGTTAGAGAACAATCTACCCGAATGTTTTAGCCCCAGGACCGGTTTGCGTCAGGCCAAGGGACCCCACAGAGCAAACAAAGCAGTTCGGTGAGAACTCGGGCGGTGGCCCCCCAGATGATGTCGCCTGGAACCGCGAAAAAGTACAGCGGGAAGTAGCCTTCTTCATCGGACCCAGGTCGCGCAAGATCTCTGCGCCAGCGTTCTTCTAAAAACTTTTCATCTGCGACGAGGTCTTTTAGAGCAATGGTGAATGCTCGGTCAACTTCAACTGGGTCCGGGACTAATTCAGGGCGTTTGTCGACAATCGCAACAACTGGCCAAATCGCAGAGCCTGAAGCGAAAGTGACAATTGGACTTAGCCACCCAATAGTACGAACAGTAGAAAGGTCAAGTCCCACCTCTTCTTGAGCTTCACGAAGAGCCGTAGTAACGGGGGTCTCATTGAGGTCACTGCGACCTCCAGGAAGAGCAACTTCGCCACTGTGGTGTCGCATTTCAAATGAGCGTCTGGTGAGAATTACGTGCGCTTCACCGTCTTCTTCGAATAAGGCAACGAGAACTGCGGAGCGGCGTGTTATTTCTTGCTTCCGCGCGTCAGCAACGGCAGCCATTTCAATAGGGTCCCCGGGAATAGGTGAATCATCTAAGTGACGTTTTGAATTTCGAAGTGCTGCCTCTACTTTTTCAAGTGAAAAACCACTTCGAGAAGCTTCATTCAAATGCGCCCAGGGCGCAGGGCTACCTGGCTGAATGTCGTCAGGGACAGGAATAATTTGAGGAAATACATGCCCGGGGAAACGCGCGGGCCAGTCGTCTGTTCGCGCCACATTCACCCCTAAGATGTCTATGCATTTTGCACACCTTGATTTTACTCGGTGTCTCCCCAACTCACTTCAGGAGAAGTAATGAAATTCCTCGCTCGTTTTGCAGTTCGCCACCGCTGGTATGTCCTTATTGTCTGGATTCTGCTCTTTGTTGGCATCAGTGCGGTGTCTTCTTCCGTAGGTTCTGCCTACCAGAACAACTTCTCACTTCCAAATACGAATTCAATTTTGGCCACCAAACTTCTCCAGAGTGGCTTTAAAGCAAAATCCGGTGATGTTGACCAAATTGTGTTCCACGCAACAAGTGGCACACTCGAAACCGACAGAGCCGCAATTAACACAATGCTTGGCAAAGTTGCAATGCTGCCAGAAGTTGCCAAGGGGGGCGTTGTTTCTCCATTCTGTGACAACGTTGGCGCCATGTGCCCAGGCGCATTACAAATGAACAAATCCGGCACAATTGCATACGCCTCGGTGACCTTCACCAAGTCCGCCCACTCACTCGACATTCCCAAGATAAAAGCAGTTCAGACAACTGCAGAAAAAATTGCTTCGAAGCAGCTACAAGTTGTCTTCGGTGGCCCAGCATTTGGACAACTCAATTCTCCTAAGGGCAGCCCCGGAGAGCTAGGCGGTCTGATTGCAACAGCGATTGTCTTACTGCTCGCCTTCGGCTCATTCTTTGCAATGTTGCTACCACTTGGCATTGCTCTTTTTGCACTTGTAATCGCTTCAGGTGCAACAACGTTGCTCAGCCACGCGCTTTCAATTGCAGATTTCGCTCCAATTCTTGGGTCACTAATTGGTCTGGGTGTTGGTATTGACTACGCACTGTTCATTGTCACCAGAAGTAGACAAAACCTCAAACAAGGTATGAGCGTTGAAGACTCAATCATTTCGTCAATTAACACTTCTGGTCGTGCGGTGTTATTCGCTGGGTCCACAGTGTGCATTGCACTACTCGGAATGCTCGTGCTTGGATTCTCGTTCCTTAACGGTGTAGGAATTTCTGCAGCACTCACTGTTGTTATAACAATGACTGCATCACTGACGCTGCTCCCGTCGCTGCTTGGATTCCAAAAGTTCCGCGTACTAAGTCGCAAGGAACGTCGCTCACTCAAGAACAGCGGACCTGAGAGTGTTGTCCCTGCTGGTGGATGGCAGCGCTGGTCCGCTTTTGTCGCCCGCCGACCAAAAGTGCTTTCGCTCGCTGCAATCGCGGCAATTCTTCTCGTCTCTGTTCCAGTACTCTCACTGCAACTTGGAAGCTCAGATCAAGGCACTGACCCAGCTGGTTCCACAACTCGAATGGCTTACGACTACCTCGCTCAAGGATTCGGTCCTGGATTCAATGGACCACTTAGCGTTGTTGGTGCAATTCATAATGCAAATGACGTGGCAGCGCTTAATGCACTTGCTACATCACTAAAAACTGAGCCCGGCGTTGCTGCAGTTCTACCTCTATTTGAGAACCCCCAGGGAACCGTGGGGCTCATTAGCGTGATTTCAAAAACAAGCCCTCAATCTTCAGCGACTAACCATCTGATTGACTCCATTCGAAACGTGTACATCCCTAAGGCAACAATGTCTTCTGGAACTCATATTTACGTTGGGGGACAGACGGCAATCACTAAGGACTTCGCACACATTCTCGACTCGAAGATTCCACTCTTCCTAACGGTGATTGTGATTCTTGGTTGCTTGCTGCTCATGGTTGCTTTCAGAAGTGTGCTCGTACCCCTAGTTGCAGCCGCTATGAATTTGCTCGCGGTTGCGGCATCGTTCGGACTTGTGGTTGCAGTATTTCAGTGGGGCTGGGGTAGTTCACTTATTAATGCTGGAACAGGACCAGTGGAGGCATTCCTTCCGGTGATCATGATTGCCATTCTGTTCGGACTTTCAATGGACTACCAAGTGTTCTTAGTTTCACGTATGCACGAAGAATGGGTTAACACCGGTGACAACGAACTCGCCATCGAGCGCGGACAGGCCAACACTGGGCGCATCATTACAGCAGCTGCGCTCATCATGATTTCAGTGTTCTTCTCGTTTGCCTTCGGAGGTCAGCGAGTAATTGCAGAATTCGGAATTGGACTTGGTGGAGCGGTACTTCTAGATGCATTCATCCTTCGCACCATTCTTGTTCCAGCAATCATGCACGCGATTGGAAAGGCCAACTGGTGGATGCCTAAGTGGCTTGACCGTATTATTCCTCACGTTGCCGTTGAAGCAAACGAATAGTTTCTGCTGTTTAGGGCAGAACTATTTCAAAACCGAATGTGAAATAGTCAAGCAAGCTTAAGAACAATTCAAGTTTCGTCACGTCACCTTGAACACTGGTTTCTGAGCGCTCGGTGAATTCACTGAGAATTTCTGTCTTTGATGCGAAGGTTGCAAAGTCTTCGAATGTAGTGCTGATTGTTGCGTCTGCTTCGCCACGGAGACCAACGTGGGTTTGCAACACACCATTTCGTATGGCAAACGTCCACTGTTCATTTCGGTCAGTGATGGTGAGATGGAATCTCAGAGAATGTGCCTGCGCCCTTGGAGCATTGAGTCGAACTCCAATGAGGTCAAACACTTGACCAGAAGTCATGGCGTGAATGAACCCAGGGCGAAGTGCGTTGCTCTTCACATTTCTAAACATGGTTCCGTTACTGCGAAGTTCCTGCGCACCGCTCAGATAAAAGTCGCGCCACGGCCCAGATTCACTTTGGTAGCCAAGCTGCTCAAGTGCATCTGCTTGGAACAGTCTGGCCGTTTCGTTCTCTGGGTCCGCAAAGACCACGTGATTAACTACCTCAACTACCCAGCGATAGTCACCTTCATCAAAACTCTTCTGAGCTTTCTGCATCACTTCTTCGGCCCCACCCATGAACGAAACGTAACGCTTCGCAGCTTCGACGGGAATGTGTGGATTGAGATGTGCTGGGTTTGCGTCAAACCATCCGAGGTAGCGCTGGTACACACCCTTAGCGTTATGTGAAACAGTTCCGTAGTAGTCACGGTTGAAGAATTCATCGCCCAGTTCTTTTGGAAGTTCTAGCTCTTCAGCAATTTCGTTCATGGTGTGACCGAGATTCGCTAAACGAAGAGTCTGGTCGTGAATGTAGCGATAAGCATCGCGCTGGCTTTCTAGGAATGAGACAATTTTCTCTGCGCCCCAACGTGGCCAGTGGTGACTGGCGAATACAACGTCGCTACTTTTCGCGTAGAGATCAATTGATTCGTCAATGTATTTACTCCAGTTGAGTGTGTCACGAATCTGTGCTCCACGTGGGGTGTAGATGTTGTGGAGTGTCGCAGTGCAGTTCTCCGCCATGCAGAGTGCTCGCATGTCAGGAAAGAAGATATTCATTTCAGAAGGGGCTTCACTACCCGGGGTTAACTGGAAGATCATCCGCACGCCATCAATTACGAGTTCCGTCCCAGTTTCTTCAATGTAGAGATTCGGTGCAATAAGTGCAGAACTCGGCATGCGAGGCATCCCTTTACCAAGCCCTGTGTCAACGTGGCCCTGCGCGTCGCGTGGAAGAAGGACTCCGTACATGTACATGGCGCGACGAATCATTGCGTTTCCAGCAATGATGTTTTCGCTCACCGCTTCTTCTAAGAATCCTTCTGGGGCAATGAACTTGATCTTGTCTGACTTTTGTTCTTCTTCACTCAGGACACCAAGCACACCACCGAAGTGGTCGGCGTGACTGTGAGTGTAGATAACTGCGTGCACTGGCCGGCTTCCCAAATGTTCATTCACCATGTCGAGTGCAGCCGCTGCTGTTTCTTTGGCTGAAAGAGGGTCAATAACAATCCAGCCCGTATCACCCTTAATGAACGTGACGTTCGAGATGTCCATGCCTCGAACTTGGTAAATAGAAGGCGCTACTTCGAAAAGACCAGCAATGTTGTTGAGTCTCCCCTGACGCCAGAGACTTGGGTTCACTGTTGGCGGCGGAGCGTCTTTGTGTGAAGGCTCGTCTAAAAAGGCGTAACTGTCAAGGTCCCATACGTCAACGTCGAAACCATTTTTCACAACTCGAGGAGAGCCGCTTGCAATCATTCCTCTTGATGCAATTTCAAAGTCTTCGCCACTCCCTCGAGCTACTCGTGCCAGAAATGGGGTCTGCG
>CAIKVF010000221.1 GCA_903830745.1 uncultured Actinomycetes bacterium
GGTGACGAAATCATTGGTCGCATTGAAGCAATTGGACTCACAATCGCTACCTCAAAGGAAATGACGCTCGACCGCGCTACTGCAGAGCTTCACTACGCCGAGCATGAGGGCAAGCCCTACTACGCACCACTCGTTGACTTCATTACCCGCGGCCCAGTGCTCGTAGCGATCGTCGAAGGACCTCAGGACACATGGCAGGCAGTTCGCACCCTTATGGGCGCCACGGACCCAAAGAACGCAGCCCCAGGCACAATCCGTGGTGATCTAGCGACTGAAATGAGCGAGAACCTCATTCATGGCTCAGATTCAGCTGATTCTGCGAAGCGAGAAATAGGAATCTTCTTTCCAGAACTGGCTTAAAAAAGATTTACCGCCTGTAAGTGACAGTCTTGGCCTAGCCTTGTAGATAGAAGAGGGCGTTTGTCGGTTCCCTCGTTAAAGGGTTTTTATGGTTGATAGGCGTTTTTCATTCTTAGGCCGTGACATGGCGGTCGATCTTGGTACTGCAAACACGCTCGTGTACGTACGTGGACGCGGCATTGTGCTCAATGAGCCATCAGTTGTTGCAATCGATACCAAAGACGGAAAGCCTCTCGCCGTAGGCGCAGAAGCCAAGCGCATGGTTGGACGTACTCCTAGCAACATCCAAGCTATTCGTCCTCTTAAAGACGGTGTTATTGCTGACTTTGAAATCTGCGAAAAAATGCTTCGCTACTTCATTCACCAAGTTCACCAACGTCGCTTTGCAAAACCTCGCATGGTTATTTGTGTTCCTTCTGGAATCACTGGCGTTGAACAACGTGCAGTTATGGAAGCAGCTGAATACGCCGGTGCACGCAAGGCGTACATCATTGAAGAACCAATGGCCGCAGCCATCGGTGCAGGTCTTCCAATTCACGAACCAACTGGAAACATGGTTGTCGACATTGGTGGAGGAACAACGGAAGTAGCAGTTATTTCTCTTGGTGGCATTGTTACCTCACAGTCAATCCGTGTTGGTGGTGACGAACTTGATGAAGCACTCGTGTCATACGTTAAGAAAGAATTCCAGCTAGCTCTTGGTGAGCGCACTGCAGAAGAAATCAAGATCCAGCTGGGCTCTGCCTACCCACTCGAACAAGAGCTCCGCGCTGAAATCCGTGGTCGTGACCTCGTGACAGGTCTGCCAAAGACCGTGATCATCTCAACTGAGCAGATTCGAAAGGCCATTGAAGAGCCAGTACAGGCAATCATCGACGCCGTCAAGGTCACCCTTGACCGCACCCCACCAGAGCTTTCTTCTGACCTCATGGAACAGGGGATTGTGCTCACCGGTGGAGGGGCTTTGCTTAACGGCATCGCAGCTCGTCTCGAGATGGAGACGAACATGCCAATCATCGTCGCCAATGATCCACTTAATTGCGTGGCACTTGGAAGTGGCATGTGCCTTGAAGAACTTGAAACCTTCTCGCGCATGCTGAAGACCAGCCCTTCGCGGTAACCCGTGGCTTCTGACCGCAAGCGACGTCGGGCCTGGACCTACACCGTTAGCTTTTTAGTTCTTCTAATTGCTCTTTACATGTCGGGTGGGATTGTTGCGAACTTGCGCAGAGTTGCGAACGTTGTTGTCGCACCATTCTCATGGACCGTTGGTGAGATAGCTCGACCCATTGGTCACCTTTTTGCTGGTGCGATTAATTATTCTGATGTAGTTGCACAGAATCAAAAACTCAGATATCAACTTGGTATTGCTGAGCAGCATGCGAATCAGGTTTGGTCACTTGAACGTCAAAGTGCCGAACTCACTACAAAGCTGAATGTTCCTTTCATTGGATCACTCGCAACCGTTGCTGCCCAGGTCACGTCACTTTCTCCAACAAACTTCTCAGCGACCATCACAATCTCGAAAGGCCGAAAGCAAGGTGTACTTGTAGGCATGCCAGTAGTTGCCAATGGTGGACTTGTTGGCATCGTGATTTCCGCTGGGGCTAATGCGTCAACCGTTCAGCTCATTACCGACGTGAATTCTTTAATCGGTGCAACATTTGGTAATGGAAATTCGTCACTCATTATTAGTGGTAATGGACTTAATAATGGTCTCGGCGCAACATCTGTTCCGCTCAGTGACAATGTCGCTCCAGGAACAATCTTTTCTACTAATGGCCTAAACGGATCGCTCTACCCACCAGGTCTTCCTATCGCAACGGTTACCAAAGCAACCCTTACGCCGGGAGCTGCAACATTTGACCTGACGCTAAAGCCAACAGCTGATCTTAGAAATCTGACGTATGTTGACGTTTTGCTGTGGGAGCCTTCTACGTGAGAAGGCAGTTGCTACCAGCCGCTATTGCAACGTTGTTCGCACTAGCAATTCAACTGGTTGTGTTTTCGGGGTTGAGATTCGCTGGCGTTGTAATTATGTTTGTGTGGCTTTGGCCAGTAGCTATGGGTATTGCTGGCTACACCTACTTGTCACTTCTCGCGGGACTGGGCGCTGGCGTTTTTTTCGATCTTCATTCAGTTACCCCTTTTGGATTAACAGCGGCGGTTGGAATGTTGCTTGGCTACGCAGCATCACGACTGGGTCGAGAAGGTGTTGGTGATCTTGACTCTGCTGCGTGGTGGGTTGCACCAGTTATCGCGGCGAGTGCAGGGTTCGTGGCGCCGCTTGGTTACACCCTCGCTGGATTTTTTGCACTTGACTTCCAATTATGGCGAGGAAGTGTTCTCGCAATGATGGTTGTTAATGCCACAGCATTTTTTATTCTTGCTCGCCCCGTTGTTCGAGTTGCTCGTTCCATTGGTCGCCTCGGTGAGGGAGTGATCAGATGAAGCGCTCTTGGAGAAACAGACCCACAGGAAGTCTTTTTTCTCGACTATGGCGTCCCTGGGAATCGATTAATCCTTTTCGCGGCCGAGGTCGTGCAATCAATGAATCTAAGCCAGTTGGAATTAGAGATTTAGTCGCATCACCTGATGAGGTTCGAGCACGCCCCGAGCGCCGTTGGAAGATTATTGGTGGATTCTTCCTGGTGCTTCTTTCCCTGTTGATTGGGCGACTCTTTATGCTCCAGATTCTCCAGCACAGCTCATCAGTTGCAACAGTAAATGCAAATTCACTTCGCGTCAGTGCAATTCCTGCAACTCGCGGTGTGATTTATGACCGCAACGGAGCTCCGCTGGTAACAAACATAACCACAACTGAAATTCGACTCTCTCGCGCTCAAGCTGCGCTTTTTCCATCCATTAAAGGTGCGCTCGCGTCACTCACTGGTCTAAGCGTTAAACAAATCAATGCAGACCTCAACAACGTTCAGTACGACCCTTACCAGCCAGCACCAATTCTTGACAATGCTCCAGCGAGTGTTGTCGAATTCATCAAACTGCATTCGAGCGAATTTCCTGGAGTGACTGTTCTAAATGTTTCAATGCGTAATTACCCAAATGGTGGAAATGTTGGAGCGCAAGTTCTTGGTTACGTGGGGCCAATTGGACAAGTTTCGGCGAGTGAGCTTGCTAAGGGATACCGCACTGACTCTACAATTGGAAAAACGGGCATCGAGTCGTATTACGAGCAGTATCTAAGAGGTCGCGATGGTAATCAAACCCTCGAAGTAAACGCCCGTGGTCAAATCCTCGGTGCAATGCACACCACGCAACCACAAGTCGGAAGCTCAGTGGTGCTGAACATTGATACAGGACTTCAAAAAGCCCTTGACGGCTACTTGTCGTCGAACATTTTGAAAGTACGCTCAACCATTGATCCAACAACAGGTAAGAGACCGCCAGCACTCAATGGTGCAGCGATTGTGATGAACCCGAATAACGGTCAAGTACTCGCAATGTCGAGTTATCCCTCATTCGATTTGAATTCATTTATCTCTGGGCTATCAAATGCGCAGTACAAAGACCTCATCGATACTGGTGCATTCAATAACTACGCAATTCAAGGTGTCTACACCCCAGGTAGTACCTTCAAAATGATCACAGCAACTGCCATGATGAAAACTGGCATCTTCTCAGCAAGCACTTATGTCAATGACACTGGTGCTTTTACGGTGCCGGGCTGCCTGCAGGGTGCGCACGGTTGTGTATTCCATGACGACGTAAAGACCGGTGCTGGTCGAATCAATTTAGTTGGCGCACTCACTGCATCATCGGACTACTACTTCTATAACTTGGGTTACTTATTTTGGAGTCAGCAAAGAAAGTACGGCCAAACTCCTATTCAAGATGTAGCAACGCTGTACGGACTTGATAACTACTCAAACATTGATCTTCCAAATGAGTCTGTTGGTCGTGTCGACTCACCAAACGTGCGCGTAACGTTGCACAATGCGTACCCAAAGGCGTTCCCAAATACCTCGTGGTACACCGGTGACAATGTTGAAATGGCCTTCGGGCAAGGGACAACGGCAGTTACCCCTATTGAGCTCGCGAATGCGTACGCCACATTTGCCAATGGTGGAACTCGCTACGCCCCAGAAGTTGCTGCGGGAATTATTAATGCTCACGGAAAAGTTGTCCGTCGCTACCTTCCTCGTGTGCAGTCACGCATGAACTTGCCAGCATCGGTACGAAATCCAATTCTGCAAGGACTCGTTGGTGTTGTTAATAATTCGCACGGAACAGCTAATGGCACATTCAAGAGCATTGCAACGTTCAACATGAATAATTTTGTTATTGCCGGAAAGACTGGAACAGCATCCAACGCTCCAGGTCTTTCTCCTAACTCATGGTTCGTTGGTTTTGGTCCGGTACCGAATCCGAAGTACGTAGTTGTTTGTGTTGTTGCTGAAGGTGGCTACGGCGCTGAAGCAGCTGCCCCAGTAGTAGCGCAGGCATTTAATTACCTCGTTGCGCACCCCATCAAGCCAGTATCTCTGAAGTCCAATGTTGCAGCGGTAATTCACGCAGCATCGACGACCACGACAACAACGACCGTCGTAAAATCAACAACTTCAACGGTTTCACCTAAGAAGCCCGGGTGAGTCCTGTAGTCAGGTAGCCTTGTAGGCGTTGGTCGCACCGGTGCATACTGCACAGATGCGCAAAAAAGAACGCAGCAGTTCCGCAGTGCACGCACTCTGGAACTGAAAGCATTGAGGACATACCGTGGTACACGCCAGTGCAATTGGAGTTTCATCCTTTGGTTTTTTAACCTTGCTCGTCGTGATCTGTAACGCCTTCTTTACCAATACCAACGCCGTAGGTGCAAAGAGCACTGGCGTTTTTAATCTCAGTAGTGCTTCGCACTACATTCACCCCCAGAACTCAAGGAGTACCCGTCGTGACCGACGAATCCAACAACCAGCCCGAATCATCGTCTAGCCCCCGTATTGGCGATACTCGTCCAGCACCTCAAGTGGGCGACACCAGAGATTCAACACCGCAGCCCTCAGCTCCTCGCGAGCCGGGACAAGGCGCAAACAAGAACCGCCGCCGTGGTGGTCGTGGACGTGGTGGACAAGGTGGCCAGGGCCAACCTCGCCAGCAGAATCAACAACCTCGTAACGTAGACGCACCAGTCGAGGCCTCAGCCCCAGAAGGCAGTTCAACGCCAAACGAAGGTCGCAAGGGCAACAACAAGAATCGTCGTCGTGGGGGAGAGCGCCGCACCCGAGCACAGGGTCGCTACCTCATGTGTGTTCACTCCACCAAGGACGCAACTCACATTGCGACCCTCGAAGGCAGGTCAATGGTCGAGTACACAGTTGCTAAAGCCGCTGACGAAACAAATCAGATTGACGGAAACATTTACGTAGGTCGTATTCAGAATGTTCTTCCTGGAATGGAACTTGCATTCGTAGACATTGGAATTCCAAAGAACGCAGTTCTCTACCGTGCTGACATTTCAATTCAAGATGAAGACATCGAGGGTGAAACCAAGCAAGAGAACAAGCGCATTGAAGAAATGATCAAGGGTGGACAGACCATTGTTTGCCAGGTAACGAAGAACGCAATCGGTGCCAAGGGTGCTCGACTAACTCAGGAAGTATCAATTCCTGGTCGTTTCGCGGTGCTGGTTCCGAACTCTTCAACAATTGGTATCTCAAAGCGTCTTCCAGACGGCGAACGTCGTCGCTTGCGCAAGATTATTGACGGCGTAAAGCCTGAGCGTCACGGCATCATTATCCGTACTGCAGCAGAAGGCGTAAGCGAAGAAGACCTCGCACGCGACGTTGCTTCACTTTCTGAAAAGTGGGGAGCGATTGAAGCCGAAGTTGCGAAGTCAAATACTCCTCGTCTCGTGTACCGTGACCTCGACCTTGCGGTTCGTGTGCTTCGAGAAGAGCTAAACGATGACTACCGTGGTGTGATCATTGACGACCGCGAACTGTACGAAAAAGTTCGCGAATACGTTCTGGCCGTTAACCCAGAACTCGCTGACCGTATTGAGTACTACGACCGCAGCACTGAAGAGCTTCCACTCTTTGAGCGTTACTTCGTTCACGAACAACTTCACCGTGCCCTTGACCGCAAGGTGTTCTTGCCTTCAGGTGGATCGCTCATTATTGAGCGCACCGAAGCACTCACCGTGGTTGACGTCAACACCGGAAAGAACGTTGGAACTACGAATCTCGAAGAGACTGTTTTCAGGAACAACCTTGAAGCCGCTGAAGAAGTTGCTCGTCAGCTTCGCCTCAGAGACATTGGTGGAATCATTGTCATTGACTTCATTGACATGGAACCCAAGGCCAACCGTGAAGCTGTTGCTTCGGCTCTTCGCCAGGCCCTGTCACGCGATAAGACCCGCACCCAGGTCTTTGACATCTCTGAGCTAGGTCTCGTAGAAATGACCCGTAAACGCGTCAATGAGGGGCTTTTGGAGTCAGTTTCGAACATCTGTGCCGTTTGTGACGGTCGCGGATTTGTTGTTGCCACTGGCCTCTAGACCTCTAGTTGCCCTCAGAATTATCCGCTAAGATAGGAAACCTTATGTACGCAATTATCCGTGTTGGAACATCTCAAGAACGAGTCACCGAGGGCCAAGTTGTCCGCGTTGATCTACGTCCAGAAGAGGTTGGTTCTTCAATCAAGCTCGTACCCGTATTGCTCGTTGATGGTGACAAGGTCACTGCCGGCGCAGCACTAAGCGGCGTCACCGTTACTGCCAAGATTCTTGGCGAGGAAAAGGGTCCAAAGATTCGCGCCCTTACCTACAAGGCAAAGGCCAACCAGCGCAAGCGTTGGGGCCATCGTCAGCACTATTCGACTGTTGAAATCACCAAGATTTCAGCCAAAGCTTCAGCAACTGCGTAAGGAGTATTTATGTCAAAGACAAAAGGTGGAGGTTCCACAAGGAACGGCCGCGATTCCAATGCCCAGCGCCTTGGTGTTAAGAGCTTCGATGGAACGCTTGTAACTACTGGCAGTATCATCATTCGTCAACGCGGAACACAGTTCCACCCAGGACGCAATGTTGGAATGGGTAAGGATCACACATTGTTTGCACTAGCTCAGGGAAACGTGAAGTTTGGTTTCCGTGGCGGCCGCAAAATTGTGGACATTCTCGTTTAATACATTCTTTTAAGAAC
>CAIKVF010000222.1 GCA_903830745.1 uncultured Actinomycetes bacterium
CTCTGGGTCGAGGACCCGGGTGAGCCGTTCTCGTATCTGGTCGACTTGCTGCATACCTGAACGCTAATGCCCTTTAAATAAGGGGTGTTCAAAGGCCATTTCCCTTACTACTATGGGGGGGAACACTTATTTAAAGGAGTGACATGTCAAACGCCACTACAACAAACGTAGATCTCAAGAAAAAGGCAACTAACCCAATCACACTGACTGACCTTGCCATTGTCAAAGTAGCTGAGCTCATCGCCGCTGAAGCTGCTGATGAAGTACTCGCGCTTCGTGTTTCTGTGAAGCCTGGTGGCTGTGCAGGCTTTAACTACGACATGTTCTTTGATTCAGAATTCGCAACAGACGATGTGCTTCGTGAATTCGGTGATGTAAAGGTTGTTGTTGACACCCAGAGCGCAGAACTTCTCAACGGTTCAACACTTGACTTCTCTGACGGACTCCAGGGTGCTGGTTTTCACATTACGAATCCAAACGCCACGAAGTCATGTGGTTGCGGCAACTCATTTAGCTGAGCCACAAAGTGAGCACACCTCTTGGGCCGTACTCTCCGTCACGCCGTGCCGGTGACTTTGTAATTCTTTCTGGACAGCTCGGAATGCTTCCTGGGCAAGCTACGCCAACACTTGTCTCCGGCGGTGCTGCAGCGCAGCTTCGTCAAGCGCTTGAAAATGCTCGCCAACTTCTCGCTGAAGAGGGTGTGACGTTTGATCAAGTTGTAAAGGGCACGTTGTTCTTAACTGACGTGAATGACTTTGCTGCTTGTAATGAAGTGTGGGTTGAAAACTTCAATCCACCTCGTCCAACCAGGTCAACAATCGGAGTTGCGGCTCTGCCTTTTGGCGGCGCGACTGCTGAAGTTGAACTTTGGGCCTACGCCCCAAAGAACTAGTTGATCTCGCGCTCTCCGAGCGTTCCGAATTTGTAACCAACCGAGCGAACCGTCGCAATCAAATGCGCGTGCTCTTCACCTAACTTCGCACGAAGTCGTCGAACGTGAACGTCAACTGTCCGCGCACCTCCGTAGTATTCGTAACCCCACACGCGACTCAGCAATGTTTCACGCGTAAATACCCTGTTTGGGTTTGTTGCAAGGAAGCGAAGCAGTTCATATTCCATGTACGTGAGGTCCATTACTCGGCCATCAATTGATGCTTGGTAGGTCTCGAGGTTCATGGAGAGCACCCCGTGTTCAATACGGGGGGCTACGCTCTCGTTACCAGCGCGACGTAGACGGTGGCGAAGTCGAGTGGCGAGTTCACTCACGTCAAATGGACCAACAACGAAGTCATCGAACAGGTTTTCTCGGAACGTCAGGTCATCGAGTTGGTAGTGGTCAAGGAGCAAGATGATTGGTCCAACGCTTCGTTCACGAGCTCGCAGCTGGCGACAAAGGCTCATGGCGTCACTGAAAGGAAAGGCTGAAGCGTTAATTACCGCTCCAGAAAAGCCGTCTCCCGGCTCAAGTGCGCTGATCTCATTAAGTCGCCCGCTGGTTGAAACTGCAGGAGTTACCCCAGTGACTTCAAAGGCCTTTTTGACCGGCCCTTCACATGAGGGCACGCAGAGAACAATGTCGATGCTCACAGCAGAGGTAGGTAGCGCTCGAGTTCGAATGCGGTGACTTGTTCGCGGTATGAATCCCATTCCGCGCGCTTGTTGCGAAGGAACCACTCAACTTGGTGTTCCCCGAGTGTTTCGTGCAGTAGATCTGAGTTCTCCATGAGGTCAACGGCTTGGGCGAGTGACTGTGGAAGCGGCGCCATGCGCTGTCCTTCTGCAGGAAGCTCGTAGTTTCCGTTTACTCCTCGAAGTCCAGCCGCGAGAATTACGCCAAACGCGAGATAAGGATTCGCTGATGGGTCTGGTGCGCGGTATTCAATTCGAGTTGAGTCAATACGACCAGGCTTCACTGAAGGCACACGAACAAGTGCGTCTGCCTTGTAGCGCGCCCACTCTGCACCAACTGGAGCTTCACCAGCAGGGATAAGTCGCTTGTATGAGTTCACCCACTGATTAGTAATTGCGGTGATCTCTGGTGCGTGGTGCACGAGTCCAGCAATGAACTTCTGCGCGGTGTCACTTAGCCCGTATGGACCGTCACCAATAAAGGCGTTCTTCTCGTCGCGCCATAGTGAAAGGTGAGTGTGCATTCCAGATCCCTGCACGCCAGCGAGTGGCTTAGGCATGAAACTCGCTGATACTCCGGCTTGGCGAGCAATGTCTTTCACCACGTGGCGCACTGTCATAACCGTGTCAGCCATGGTGAGTGCATCGGTGTAGCGCAGATCGATTTCGTGCTGACCTGGTGCGTCTTCGTGTTGCGCGTGTTCAACACCAATGCCCATCTCTTCCAAGATGAGCACGGTGCGACGGCGAATTTGGCTCGCGGTGTCGTCAGGAAGAAGATCGAAGTAACTTCCGGTGTCGATTGGCTGAGGGGTTTTTAGAGGATCGAGGTCTTTGAAATAGAAGTATTCAATTTCAGGAGCGACGTAAAAGGTGTACCCCTGTTCGTGTGCACCTTTAAGAACACGGCGAAGTTGCTGGCGAGGGCAACCATCAAACGGTGTGCCGTCGATGTTGACAATGTCACAGAACACGCGTGCAATCCCGGCGCCTTCTTCGTACCAAGGAAGTAGTTGGAACGTTGTCAGGTCAGGTCGTGCGAGCACGTCTGATTCTGAGGTGCGTGAGAATCCGTCAATGGCACTGCCGTCAAAGGTCATGCCTTGTTCGAGAGCGTCTTCTAGTTCTGCTGGTGTGACGTGAAAAGCCTTGTGGCGACCGAGCACGTCGGTGAACCAGAGCTGGACGAAACGAACGCCTCGTTCTTCGACGGTGCGAAGTACGTACTGTGACTGACTTTGCATAGAAGCCATTCTCTCACCATTCCTTAGGGGCCATATTTGGCCATAAAAACAAAGAAGCCCGCCGCTCGTAAGCGGCGGGCTTCTTAGAAATGCTTAACGACGCTTTGCTGCCTTCTTGGCTGGCTTGCGTGCTGCAGTCTTCTTTGCAGGAGACTTCTTCGCGGCCTTCTTAGTAGCGCCACGCTTCTTTGCTGCAGTCTTCTTAGCGGTTGTCTTCTTAGCGCCAGTCTTCTTACCCTTGGCGGCTGCACCACAAATGGTTTCCACCATTACTGATGAAACGAGGTAAGGGTCGATGTTGGCGTTAGGACGACGGTCTTCGAGGTAACCACGCTTGTCACGAGCCACACCTCCAGGGATGCGGATTGAAGCAGCACGGTTTGAAATACCGTACGAGAACTTGTTCCATGGAGCGGTTTCGTGTGCACCAGTAAGACGCTCAGTAATACCGTCACCGTATGCCGCGATGTGTTCCTTCACGCGTGTACCGAGTGCTTCGCAACCAGCAATGATTGCGTCCCAGCCGCCAGGTGCGCGCATGGCCTTCGTTGAGAAGTTGGTGTGTGCACCAGCTCCGTTCCAGTCACCCTTGATTGGCTTTGCAGCGAAGCTAACTTCAACGTCGAACTCTTCTGCAATGCGCTCAAGAAGCCAACGAGCAACCCAGAGCTGGTCGCCAACTTCTACAGCACCAAGAATTCCAACTTGGAATTCCCATTGACCCATCATCACTTCAGCGTTTGTTCCTTCAATGCCGATTCCAGCACGCAGGCAAGCAAGTGTGTGTGCTTCAACAATGTCGCGACCAGGCATCTTTGATCCACCAACGCCGCAGTAGTAAGGACCCTGTGGTGCTGGGTATCCAACTTCTGGCCATCCGTATGGACGCTCGTCTTGGAAGAAGGTGTACTCCTGCTCAATACCGAACATTGGCTCTTGGTCTGCGTACTTCTTTGCAACCTCAACGGCCTTAGCGCGGTGGTTAGTTTCGTGTGGTGTCATGTCAGCGTTCATTACTTCGCACATAACAAGAATGTCCTTAGGACCACGTAGTGGGTCTGGGCACTGCCAAACAGGAATTAGTACACAGTCAGAAAAGTGACCGGCAGCTTGGTTGGTAGATGAACCGTCGAATCCCCATACTGGTGGCTTCTTGCCGTCAGCAACAATTTTTGTCTTGCTGCGCAACTTGTTAGTTGGTTGAGTTCCGTCAATCCAGATGTATTCAGCCTGGTAAGCCAAGGTTGCTCCTTCAGTAAAAATCTGCGTGCTTCGCAGGATGCACTTTATTCTTATGGCTGGCGCCCTGTCCAACCACGCCTTCTGTTAACGCGGCATTAATAAGGAAGCAAAATCTGGGGTCTCTTGGACCCCGGTAGGCTCAGGGGGTGCCCGTCATTCGACTAGCTCTGGCCCAAATGAACGCTGTAGTGGGCGGTTTCACGCAAAACGTGGAAACAATCAGTCGATTCAGGACCCAAGCCGCCGGTGTGCAGGCTGACCTTGTACTTACCCCGGAACTCTCACTAACCGGGTACCCACCCGAAGACCTTCTTCTAAAAGAGGGATTCAATGATGCAACGAAACAGTCGCTCATTGAAATCGCAAACCAAAAGAACATGCCGCCGGTTCTTGTGGGCACTGTTGTTGGACAAGATGACCCGGGTGTTGCACTCGCTCCTTCTACTGACGGTCGCGACGTTGCACGACCTGGCTTCCAAGAGACCTCGCGCAAACATATTGGTAACGGCCTGGTTTGTGTGACAGAGAACGGTGTTGTTGCAACTGCAACGAAACGGCTACTCCCTAACTACGACGTCTTTGACGAACTTCGTTACTTCCACCCTGGTGTTGGTGAACACACAATTATTAACGTCAACGGAATTGCAGTTGGTCTGCTGATTTGTGAAGACATCTGGACTGACAATGGTCCAGCCTTAGAGCTCGCTAAACAGGGAGCAACGTTGCTACTTGTATCGAATGCTTCGCCGTATGCGAGAGGTCGCCGTGAAGAACGTGAAGCAATGTTGCGCGAACGAGCACTTGAAACAAAGTGTCCGATTGCGTTCGTCAATCTCGTAGGCGGACAAGACGAACTGGTCTTTGACGGGCAAAGTGTTGTTGTTAATGCGAGCGGTGAAGTTATTGCCCGAGCCTGCGCATTTAGCGAAGAGCTTCTTGTGGTTGACGTGGAAGCAGCTGAGAGCACTGTTGGTACAAAGTTCGAAACGAGTTACGACAGCTCAAAGAAATCAATGAACGTGAACTACACCATTGAACCGCTTGCTGAAATTGAAGAAATCTACGACGCACTCGTCATGGGAACTCGCGACTACCTTCGAAAGAACGGATTCAAAACTGCAATTCTCGGTCTCTCTGGTGGCGTTGACTCATCACTCGTTGCAACAATCGCCGTAGACGCAGTTGGCTCGTCGTCGGTTCGCGGTTTCACAATGCCGAGTCGCTATTCATCAGATCACTCCATTGGTGACGCTGAGGAGCTCGCGCGCAGACTTGACATTGACATCACAACACTTCCAATTGAATCAGCGCACCAAGCATTTTCTGGAACGCTCTTTGATGTGTTGCTCGGTGACCCTGTTGGCCTCACTGATGAAAACTTACAATCACGAATTCGTGGAGTGCTGCTGATGGCGATTTCAAATGCCACGGGAGCAATTGTTCTAACTACTGGTAACAAGTCAGAAATGGCGACGGGCTACTCAACGCTCTACGGCGACTCGGCTGGTGGGTTTGCAGTAATTAAGGACGTCCCAAAAACGCTCGTCTACGAACTGTGTCGTTACCGAAATGAAAAAGCGGTACAAGACGGCGACCCTGAGCCAATCCCAGTAACGGTGCAGATC
>CAIKVF010000223.1 GCA_903830745.1 uncultured Actinomycetes bacterium
ACGTCACCAGTAACAACTGCTTTTGAGTTGAAACCAATACGTGTGAGGAACATCTTCATTTGTTCCGGAGTGGTGTTCTGTGCTTCGTCAAGAATAATGAACGAGTCATTCAGCGTACGACCACGCATGAATGCAAGTGGTGCAACTTCAATAGTTCCATTTGCAATCATTCGCTGCGCACCTTCTGGTCCCACCATGTCATACAGTGCGTCGTACAGAGGTCGAAGGTAAGGATCAATCTTTGCCATGAGGTCACCAGGCAAGAATCCGAGGTGCTCTCCTGCTTCAACAGCTGGACGGGTGAGAACAATTCGGTTCACTTGACGACGGTGTAGCGCCTGCACTGCTTGGGCCACGGCTAAGTAACTCTTTCCGGTTCCCGCAGGTCCGATTCCGAACGTGATGATTGATGAGTCAATTGCATCGGTGTAGCGCTTCTGTCCCGCAGTTGAAGGACGAATAGCTTTTCCTTTTGCACCACGAACAACTTCGTGCTTTAAGACTTCACTAGGACGTAAGTCGTCAGCCACCATGTCAACGGTGCGAGAGATTTTTATAACGTCGAGTGCTTGTCCACTTTCGAGTACAAGTACAAGTTCGTCAAAGAGTCGAAGTACTTTTGCGGCGTCAGGTCCCGTTACCGAAATCTGATTTCCCTGAACACGAATCTTTGACGCAGGAAATGAGCGTTCAATAACACGTAAGTGCTCGTCTCTAGGTCCAAGCAACCCAGACATGAGGTGCGTGTTAGGTACAAAGGTGGTCGCCGTCATGGCTTCTTCAGCCGTGGCATCAAAGGTCATCCGGGAGGCCAGTCCATTCTGCGTCCACCCATCACGTGCATGTGAAGGTGTGGCACGGTCATTTGAGCGTCTTCTCCAACATTGAAAATAAGTCGGTAGCCGCTGTCTTTTATTCCCTCGAGCTCAACAACTTCTTGCGCTAGGAGAAATAGATCATCAACAATGCCGCCGTGAGTGTTGGTCACGTGTCCAGCTGTTGCAATGTGTTCTTTAGGAATTACGAGAACGTGCACTGGGGCCTGTGGCGCAATGTCATAGAACGCGTACGCGGTGTCGCTCTGTGCGACGGTCTTCGACGGAATCTCTCCCGCAACTATTTTGCAAAACAGGCAATCACTCATGTGTTCTCAACATCATTACCCATTTGGGCGGCTCTTTAGGGTAAATCCCCAGTCGCCAGCGCCATACGCCAGAAGCGAGGCAGCAACTACCCCGGCGGTGTCTCCACGTAGAACTGTGGGCCCAAGGCCAAGTTTTCTGCGCTCTTGGCCCCATTCTTCAGGCGCCCAGCCACCTTCAGGACCAATAGCGACACCTCGAACACCAGACCAGTCGCTCTCTCCGGCAAAGTCAGCAACACAAACATTCACCGGGACGTCACTTATTTGTACCGGTTCATCAATCACGACGTCATAGGTTCTTCGACACTGCCCGCACGACTCTGCAGCAATACGACGCCACCTCGACAAAATCTTGTCTCGTACGTCACCCTTGAACTTCACGGCAATACGGCTACTCAGTAACGGAACAATTCGACTCACACCAAGTTCAGTTGCTTTAGCTACGACCCATTCGCTGCGGTCTCCCTTGAGAGGTACAAGATACAAAACTGTTTCTTCAGTAGCTGGATCAGTTGCTACTGGCGTCACTCGTGTGATGCCAGTGTCAGTTACTTCACACAGCGACCACGATCCTTCTCCGTTAGTAACAACAATCTCTTCACCACTCTTGGCGCGAAGCACCGTTCGAAGGTGGTGATCCTCGTCTTTAGTGAGTTCTGGTCGCTCAGGATTCTGCACTCGGAACTGACCTAGCGCATCAATTCTGCGCTGCCAGAGTTCTGCACTCACTTCTTAGATCCGCGACGGTGAAAGATACCGCCCTTTTCGTTCACTACTTCACCACGATGCTCGGCGAGCTTTCGTAG
>CAIKVF010000224.1 GCA_903830745.1 uncultured Actinomycetes bacterium
CCCAAACTCAATTGACTTTGAGCGTAATGACGATGAGACAATGATCATCAACATGGGCCCAAGTCACCCATCAACTCACGGTGTGCTTCGCATCATGCTGGAACTAGACGGTGAGTTCGTTCTTCGCTCTAAGACTGTTATTGGTTACTTGCACACTGGAATGGAAAAGACTGGTGAAGCACTCAGTTACGTTCAAGGCGGCACGAACGTAACTCGAATGGACTACTTAAGTCCTGTCATCAACGAACTCTCATACTCAATGGCAGTGGAGAAGTTGCTCGGCATTGAAGTGCCAGAGCGCGCTACATGGATTCGAATGATGATGAGTGAGTTGAACCGAATTTCATCACACTTGGTGTGGATGGCTACTAACGGAATGGACGTTGGCTCAACATCAATGATGATTTACGGTCTACGTGAACGTGAATTAGTTCTGGCGTTCTTTGAAAAGACTGCAGGGCTTCGCATGAACCTCAACTACGTGCGCCCAGGTGGAGTTGCTGCAGATCTTCCTGATGGATGGCAAGACGACATTCAAGTTATTTGCGACACGATTTACGCACGCACATTTGAATACGACACTCTTCTTACTGGACAGCCGATCTTTCGCCAGCGCATGATTGGTGTTGCTCCAATCAGTGCAGAAGAAGCACTCGCGCTTGGAGTCACTGGACCGCTGCTTCGCTCAACTGGTGTTGCGTGGGACCTTCGCCGCACGATGCCTTATCTCGCATACGACAAGGTTGACTTCGACGTAATTGTTGGAACCTACGGTGACAACTTTGACCGCTACGCAATTCGACTTAACGAAATTCGCGAATCAATCCGCATTGTTCGTCAGTGTCTTGAAATGATGCCAAGTGGTGACTACCGAAGCCAAGATCCAAAAGTAACGCCACCTCCACGTGCACGTATTAATGAATCAATGGAAGCACTCATTCACCACTTCAAGCTCTTCACCGAAGGATTCCATGTTCCAGCCGGGGAAGTGTATTCAGCAGTTGAATCACCTCGTGGAGAACTTGGTTGCTACATCGTTTCTGATGGAGGACCTAAGCCGTACCGAATTCACGTTCGTGCTCCGAGTTTCGTAAACCTACAAGCGGTTCCCCTCCTTATGCGTGGTGGTTCAGTTTCTGACACCATCACCGTTATTTCTACAGTTGACCCAGTTATGGGTGAGGTGGACCGATGAGTCACTTCCAAAATGACCTTCGAAAGCGCGCTGAAGACCTCGTTGCGCTGTACCCAGTGAAGCGTTCTGCAATGTTGCCGCTACTTCACTTAGCGCAAGAACAAGACGGCTACCTCTCAGAAGAGGGAATCACTGAGGTTGCGCAGCTCGTAGGAACATCAGAAGCTGAAGTTCGAGGAACTGCAGCGTTCTATGACATGTTCCACTTAGAGCCAGTTGGAAAATACGTTGTTGGAATTTGCACCAACATTGCTTGTCTGCTCGCAGGTGGCGAAGAACTCTTAGAGCACGCAACCAAGAAACTTGGATGCGCCGTTGGCGGTACTTCATCAGACGGACTCTTCACATTAGAAGAGACGGAATGCTTGGCTGACTGTGACATTGCACCAGTTGTGCAAGTGAACCACCGTTATGTTCGAACAACTACGCCCGACGCATTCGATGCAATGATCGAAGAAGTTCGTGATGGCAAACGTGAATCTGAAATTCCATCACACGGAACACTCATTCGCGTGCGCAGAAGCAGTGGACTCCAAGCCCCACGTGAAGAAATCGCTGCACAGCGCGCCACCGCGCAGGCTGCTCGTGAAGCACGTGCCGCAAAGGAGCAGAAGTAATGGCTACCTTTAGCGCACCAAAGATTGTCTCTTCTCGTAAAGACTTTGACGACTCGCATACCCTTTCTCGTTACCTCGAAACCGGTGGATACGTTGCGCTGAAGAAGGCACTCGGTATGTTCCCTGAGAAGGTTGCTGCTGAAGTTGATGCTGCGTCGCTCCTCGGACGAGGGGGAGCTGGATTCCCAGCAGGACGCAAGTGGTCAATGCTACGCAGGTCTCCAATTTCGTATCTTGTTGTCAACGGTGACGAATCAGAGCCTGCAACATTCAAAGACCACTACTTAGTAGAGCGCGATCCCCACCAACTTATTGAGGGTGTTGTCATTGCGGCGTACGCACTGCAAGTTAGTCAAGCATTTATTTTCCTTCGTGGAGAATTTGCACTTGGACTCGAGCGCGTTCAGCAAGCAGTTAATGATGCGTACGCACATGGTGCACTCGGAAGCAAAATCTTCGGTTCAGACTTTTCACTCGACATCGTCGTGCACCCTGGTGCTGGCGCATACATCTGCGGTGAAGAGACTGCGCTAATTGAAGCGCTTGAGGGCAAGCGTGGTTTCCCACGTATTAAGCCACCATTCTTCCCAGCGGTTACGGGTCTTTATGGAGAGCCAACAGTTGTTAACAACGTTGAGACAATGTCTAACCTCCCTTGGATTGTGAATAATGGTGGAGCCGCATTTGCAGCTCTAGGAGAAGGTCGTTCAACGGGAACACGTTTGTTCGCACTTGCTGGACGAGTAAAGAACCCAGGCGTGTACGAAGTTGAAATGGTTAAGAACACTTTCCGTGACCTTATCTATGACCCACAATTTGGTGGGGGTCTAATTGATGACAAGAAGATCAAGGCGTTTATCCCGGGTGGAGTTTCTGCTCCTTGGTTTGGGCCTGACCTGCTTGACCTTCCACTTGGACAAGACGAAGTTGCTGAAAAGGGCTCGATGCTTGGATCTGGTTCGGTCGTTGTTCTTGACGAAGATTCATGTGTTGTTCGTGCCACGTGGCGCATCACGAAGTTCTTCTCGCGCGAATCATGCGGTCAGTGCACGCCGTGCCGCGAAGGATCGGGCTGGATTGAGCGCGCGATGTACCGCATTGAACACGGTGGTGGTCGCCTTGAAGACCTCGACCTACTTCTCGACCTCTGCGACAACATCTCGCCGGGACTTTTGTGGCCACCTCAGCAGACAACCATCTGTGTGCTTGGGCCATCAATCCCTTCTTCAGTGAATTCTGCAATCTCAATGTTCCGCAATGAGTTCATTGCTCACATTGAACACGGAGGATGTCCGCATGACTGATGAAGTGCGCACCACAGTTTCGATCACCGTAAACGGACGCTCCTTTGAAGCTAAGCCGGGTGAACTTCTTATTGAAGCCGCAGAACGTGCGGGGGATTACATTCCACGTTTTTGCTACCACCCACGTATGGAGCCAGTCGGTATCTGTCGTATGTGTCTTGTAGAAGTAGACGGTCCTCGTGGTGCAACACTGCAACCTGCTTGCTATCTAAAAGTGACCGACGGCATGAGTGTCGTAACTGATTCTGAAAAAGTGAAGAAGGCCCAAGATGGCGTCTTGGAATTCCTGCTCGCAAATCACCCACTCGACTGTCCAGTTTGTGACAAGGGCGGCGAATGCCCACTGCAAGATCAGGCACTCGCTCACGGTTCAGGTGAAACACGGTTCATTGAAGAAAAGCGTCACTTCGTAAAGCCAATTGAAATTGGTGAACTAGTTCTTCTCGACCGCGAACGCTGCATTCAGTGCGCACGCTGTACGAGGTTCGCTGCAGAAGTTGCGGGTGATGCACAAATTTCATTCTCGGGTCGCGGTGACCTGATTGAAGTGGCTACTTCTCCAACGCAACCATTCGACTCTGTCTTCTCAGGAAACACGGTTCAAATTTGCCCAGTGGGAGCATTGACTGCGAAGCCGTACCGCTTTACTGCTCGTCCATGGGACTTAGAGCAAGTTGAAAGCACATGCACTACATGCGCTGTTGGTTGTCGCGTTGCGGTGCAGTCGTCAGGCAACCGACTTACTCGCGTTCTAGGCGTTGACTCAGATCCGGTGAACCACGGATGGCTATGTGACAAGGGTCGCTTTACGCTTGACTCAGTTGACGGCAATGAGGAGTCAACTGACCTTCTTAGTGCTGCAACTCGACTCACCGAACCAATGGTTCGCCGCAATGGTGAGCTTGTTTCTGTTAGCTGGTCTGAAGCGCTAAGTGCTGCGGCAAAGATTCTGCACGGTGAAGGAAGTTCACTTGGTGTCATTGGTGGATCTGCACTCACCAACGAAGGCGCATTCGCTTGGGAGCGTTTTGCTCGCGGTGTACTTCGCACTGAAAACATTGACGCGCAGTACGGTGATGGGCTTGACGCAGAGCTACTTCAGGCACTTCCTAAAGCAACTATTGATGAAGCCGCTCGTGCATGCACCGTTGTGACACTTACGGGCGATCTTCGTGAAGAACTTCCGATCTTGTTCTTGCGACTTCGAGAGAGTGCCGTACGAGACAAGAATTCAATCGTCGAACTTGCTGGACGACAAACATCGCTTTCTAATGTCGCAAAGTCAACAATCACTATTCGACCTGGCGAAGCACACCTCGCTGCTAAGGCATTGGTGTCTGGAACTGTTCCATTCGACGTTCTCTTCACCAGCGAAGACATTACAAATGCACAAAAGCTGATTGGTGAAAATGGAGACGGAGTTGTCTTCGTTGTAGGTCGAGCAAATGTTGCAGAAGACGCTTCGATTGTTGAAGCAGCTATTCGCACATTCGCTGAAAATTACCCAGAAGCAAAATTCCTTGTGGCCCTTCGTCGCTCAAACGTAAATGGTGCACTCGACATGGGGCTAAGTCCAGGACTACACCCAGGTCGTCGCCTCAATACTGAAAGTTCTGGCAGAGACACCATTTCTCAGCTCCAGGCAATGGCTAGCGGAGAACAAAAAGCAACACTTCTTCTCGGTGGATGTTTGCTCGGCAACATCGCAGACACCTCACTCGCGCTTAAGGCTCTCGAAGCTTCAGACATTGTCGTTGTGAGTGGTCATGGAGGAGCAACACTTGCGTACGCTGACGTTGTTCTTCCAGCAAGCGTTTCTTATGAGCGTGCTGGAACAGTGACGAACATTGAAGGTCGCGTAAGCGCATTGACACCAAAGATTGTTTCACCAGGATCAGCTTGGACAGACGTTGCAATCGCATCTGAGCTCGCCGAAGAATACGGACAAAGCATTGGGCTCGACTCAGTCGAAGAAACTTCAAAGATCATTGAATCAACCACTGGGTACCCTGCCATTTCAGTGCTCACTAACGCAAGCACTGACGGCGTAGTGGTGGACAGTCAAGAAGTATCACTTCGCAGAAGCATGGACCCAATGGCGTTCCCAGGTATCAGGACTGTGAAGTCTGTTGGCCTTGGTGCACCAAGTGGCGCGACCGTCGTTGACACAGTTGTGAAGGGTCCACGTGGAAATAGCGCAACCCTCGCACAAGTCGATGCTGGAAGAGAAATAGATGCACCGTCAGTTGATGGGTACGCGCTTCGAGTGAACCTAACTCGACGTCTCTACGACAACGGCATTGCAGTTCAGGGATCAAGCGCGCTACACGGACTTATTGAAGCTCCAACCTTCAAGTTGAACCATGTCGACTTCGAGCGCATTGGCGCCGAAAATGGCGTGAGCGTAAATGCAGTGGGAGCCAACGGAACAATTTCGGTGATAATTGAACTCGACAACAATGTTCCTCGTGGCGTTGTAGAAGTTCCATTTGGAGTTGAAAAGTTGAGCGACATCAATGGTGTGCGTTCGATTATTGATGCAACTTCACTTATTAATCAAATAAGACTGGAGACCCGATGAACTCGTTACTCGCTTCAGCGGATCCACTCTTTAGCCACGGAATGACTGGCGTTGTAATCCTCATTGTGATTATCAAAGTTCTCGTGGGCTTTGGTGCGCTCATGGGCTCAGTTATTTTGATGATTTGGTTTGAGCGAAAAGCAATCTCAGACATGCAAAGTCGCATTGGGCCACAACGCTGGGGGCCATTCGGACTTCTCCAGACGCTCGCAGACGGAATCAAGTTGTTCTTTAAAGAAGATCTAATTCCTGCTGAAGCTGACCGTTTTGTTTTCAAGTTGGCGCCATACCTAGTTCTAGTCCCAGCGCTAATTACGTTTTCAATTGTTCCAGTCGGTGGCACACTCAACATTGGTGGCCACCAGGTGATGCTGCAGATCGCGAATCCACCAATGGGTATTTTGCTCATGCTCGCGATGTCAGGAATCTCTGTTTACGGAGTAATGCTCGCGGGCTGGTCTTCGGGATCGAAGTACCCCCTTCTTTCTTCAGTGCGCGCAAGCGCACAAATGATTAGTTATGAAGCTGCACTCGGAATGACCATTGTTACGGTCATTCTCGCAACTGGCTCACTAACGACACACAGCATTGTCACTTCACAGGCACACGGTATTTGGCACTGGAACGTTATCCGTCTCGGCATTGTTCCTTTTGTTGTATTTCTAATCTCAATCACCGCAGAACTCAACCGTCCACCGTTTGACGTTGTTGAAGCGGAGAGTGAACTTGTTGGTGGATTTCACACGGAATACTCGTCACTTCGCTTCGCACTGTTCTTCTTAGCTGAATTCATGAACACCATCACCATGTCAGCAATCATGGTCACATTGTTCTTTGGTGGCCCTGCTGGTTGGATTCCGCCAGTCCCTCACTTCAAATGGGTCTTTCCAATTATTTGGTTCCTCGCGAAGACAACGGCCTTTGCATTCAGCTACATTTGGTTCCGTGCCGCACTTCCACGCTTTCGCTATGACCAATTAATGGACCTCGGCTGGAAGCGACTCATCCCACTCAGTCTTGGCTGGATGCTGATTGTTGCAGGGTTCGTTGTTTCAATGTCTTGGGGACTAATCATGATTGCGACAGTCCTTATTTCGTACACATTGCTGGAGCGTTCATTCGCCCTAGGTCAGTCACGTGGAAAAGATGGCGAAGCAATTCTGCCAACCGTGGGTCAACGACCACTGCCTGGATTTGCACTGCGCGACTTCACTGACGGGGATGCAAATGAGTAAATTTACTGACTTCTTCGGTGGTTTCAAGCTCACAATGCAGCACATTGGTCGCCCGAACGTGACTACGAGTTACCCACAAAAGAAGCGAGCTAAGCAACCTCGCCAACACGGGCGCCATGTTCTAAACCGTTACGAAGACGGAATGGAAAAGTGCATTGGTTGTGAACTCTGTGCTGGAGTTTGCCCGGCTAACTGCATCAACGTACGCGGACTAGACAACCCAATGGACCACCCAGTGAGTCCGGGGGAGCGCTACGGCTACATCTACGAAATCAACTACTTACGCTGTATCCACTGCGACCTGTGCGTAGAAGCTTGCCCGACGCAGGCAATCACTGAGTCAAAGATGTTTGAGTACTCATTCTCAAATCGTTCTGATGCGATTTACACGAAGAGCGAATTGCTCGTTGACGATCAAGGCTTCCCTCAGAAGTTGCCATGGGAAGACTGGCGTGAAGGTGAAGCAGAAATGACTGGTGGCTGGATGCGCGCAACATCACCAGCCGGAGATGCTGCATTCGAAGGCGTAGTTCAGTGGACTGGCGACCTAGGTGCAGGCATTAAGGCTGCAGAAGCAGGACAGTCTGAAAACAGAGATGACAAAGCAACGGGATCAAAGCAACTACGCGATGCGTTCTACCGCCACTTAGAGCCAGAAGATGTTCCGCTTAATCGTCGCGGGCTTGAAGGCATGATGACGCAGGTGATGGAGAAATTACCTCCACGATTTAAGGGCAAGAAATAATGTTGGCCCTTAGTTACGCAGTCCCGAGCATTCTTATCTTTATTACTGCTGCACTTCTTACTCTTGTTGGCGCATTCGGAGTTCTCGTAATGAAGAATCCAGTGCACAGTGCACTAAGTCTCATCATGACGTTATTCGGGGTTGCAGTTGCTTTTATTGCTCAATCAGCCGACTTCTTGGCGGCAGTGCAAATCATTGTGTACGCCGGAGCAATTGTTGTTTTGTTCTTGTTCGTAATCATGTTCCTTGGCGTTGACCGTAATGACACGGTGCGCGTTGATCCACTCGTTGGACAACGAGTCTTTGCTGGAGCAGGTGTTGTTATCACTGTTGGTGGTCTTATTGCGCTGATGGCCCGCGCACACTGGGTAACTGGCGCAATGTCAGTGTCAACCGGCGGGGTAGCGCTTGCTCCAGGATCAGGCAACGTTCAGCAACTGGGAACGGCTGTCTTTACTACCTACATTTTTGCCTTCGAAGCGACTGCTGCACTTCTAATTATTGCTGTGGTTGGTGCAGTGCTGCTTGCACGTCGTGAGCGTACGAGTGATGAGAGTGAGTCATGAACGTTCCCGCCGCTTGGTACCTCATTCTCGCCGCCATTCTTTTTGGCGTAGGAGCCTTCGGACTTCTCACTCGTCGTAGCGCTCTCATTATGTTCATGTGCCTAGAGCTCATGCTCAATGCAGTGAACCTCACTTTTGTCACGTTCGCCAGGACCCTGAGCGACATTGGTGGTCAGGCGACTGTGTTCTTCGTAATGGTTGTGGCAGCAGCTGAAGTTACGGTTGGCCTCGGAATTGTTGTGGCGATATTTAGACGCCGTACTTCAACATCAGTTGATGAGCTCTCAGAGATGAAGGGTTAGCAATGGCAAAGTTCGCTACTCTCATCATTCTTTTCCCACTCGTTGGGTTTTTATTCGTTTTAATTAACGGTCGCTCACTCAGCGAAAAGCAGATTGGTATTGCTGGAACGAGTGCTGTGGGACTGAGTTTTGTTTCAACAGTTATTACATTCTTTATGTTGCTCGGTCACTCTGGTCGAGAAATAACTGTAAACCTCTTCTCTTGGATCAGCGTGGGAACTTTGCATGTTCCAGCAGCGCTACTTGTCGATCCACTCTCAATCACAATGTGCCTCTTTGTAACGGGAATCTCTACATTGATTCACCTGTACTCAACGGGATACATGCACGGTGAAAAGGACTTCAGGAAGTTCTTCCTCTACCTCAACCTGTTCGTGTTCTCAATGCTTGTCTTGGTACTCGCTAACAACCTTGTCCTCACCTTCGTTGGGTGGGAGGGTGTTGGTGCGTGTTCATACTGGCTAGTGAGTTACTACTTCGACCGTGACAGTGCAGCAAGTGCGGGAAGGAAAGCATTCGTCTACAACCGCGTTGGAGACTTCGGACTCCTTATTGCAATGTTCTTCGTGTTCACACATCTGCACTCGCTTGATTACCTTTCAATTTTCACTGGTGCTGGTGTATTGACTCCAACTATCGCCACATTGATTGTTTTGTCATTACTACTTGCAGCTGCTGGAAAGAGTGCTCAAATCCCACTCTTCAACTGGCTCCCTGACGCAATGGAAGGCCCAACTCCGGTCTCTGCACTAATCCACGCTGCAACAATGGTTACCGCTGGTGTCTACTTGCTCTGTCGTATGGCCCCAGTTCTGGCGCTGTCGGTTCCTGGACGCACAACAATTGCAATCATTGGTGGCGTTACTGCATTTGTCGCTGCAACAATTGCCACTTCGCAAAAAGACATCAAAAAAGTTCTAGCCTTTTCAACCGTTTCTCAAATTGGATACATGGTTATGGCCGTTGGTGTCGGCGCGTACTCCGCAGCAATCTTCTTAATGATTGCGCACGCTTTCTTTAAGGCTCTGCTCTTCTTAGGATCTGGTTCAGTAATTCATGCATTGAATGGTGAACAAGACATGCGAAAGATGGGTGGACTACAGAAGTATCTACCACTCACGTTCCCTACGTTCCTCATTGGCTGGCTAACGATTTCTGGCATTCCTCCTTTCGCTGGATTCTGGGCGAAGGGTGACGTACTTACGAATGTGTACGGCTACTCAAAGATTCTTTGGGCACTTGGAATTTTCACCGCCATGCTCACGGCCTATTACATGAGCCGCCTCTTCGTACTCACGTTCCGAGGCACTGAGCGATTCCGCACGGTAACTGAAGGGCATGACCCACACGAATCTCCTTGGGTCATGACGCTTCCACTAGTAGTTCTGTCTGCGCTCAGTGTGCTTGGTGGGGTAATTGACCTTCCTTGGGTTCACCACTCTTCGCTGGCTGGATTCCTGGACCCGACATTTGGCTTTATCCCCTCAGAGATAACAATGGGAACAGTGGGGCAAATAGTTCTTGCACTTGTCGACGTCATTGTGGCGCTCTTTGGTCTCATTGCCGCATTCAGTATCTGGAAGTCACGCACGGAGTCATCTCGCTACGAATCATCATTCTTCGAGCACGTGTGGCGCTGGGATGATTTCTATGACACCACAATTGGTCGTCCGATCACTCGTATTTCAAGCTTCGCTGGTGACGTTGTGGAACCGAAGATAATTGATG
Organism: uncultured Actinomycetes bacterium; assembly: GCA_903830745.1. GTDB lineage: Bacteria > Actinomycetota > Acidimicrobiia > Acidimicrobiales > RAAP-2 > RAAP-2. Next base: position 10,274 of record CAIKVF010000224.1, read on the forward strand.
GGGCAGTAACGGCTATCGCTGCCAGCGTTCGAAACAGCGCTCAAGGCGTCAGCAAAACTCAGTCAGGCTTTGTGCGCCACTACGCGCTCGCAATGACTTTGGGACTCAGCGTGATTGTTGTGTATCTCGTAGGCAGGGCTGGTTAGAAATGCATTCATCAATCTGGCTCAGCGCCCTCATACTTGTCCCACTGCTTGGAGCAATTGGATCAATGCTCGCAAGAAAAGTTCCAGGCCGCTCCTACTTTGTAGCTGTTGGAACTTCTGTAGTGGAGATGGCTCTCGCATTGGTTGTTTGGTGCACCTATAACAACCACATCACTGGTGCTGCGACCTACGACTTTGCATCTCGCCACGTTATTTCTGCTCCGCTAGGTCTTGCCTACGACGTAGCCCTTGACGGAATTTCACTCATGATGGTGATGCTCACCGCAATTGTGGTTCTTCTCGCACTCCTGGGCTCACGCGAGCGACGCAGTGAGCCAGCGTTCGTTTCGTGGATGCTGGTGTTGACTTCTTTCACAATGGGCAGCTTCCTTGCTCATGACGTCATGGAATTCTTTATTTTCTTTGAGCTCACTCTTATCCCTTGCTTCTTGATTATTTCGCAGTGGGGTGGAAAAGAACGCGCGAACGCTGCTCTTAAGTTCTTTATCTACACCTTCGTTGGCTCCGCCTTCCTTTTCGTTGGAATTCTTTACTTAGGTTTTGCTCACCAGCACCAAACAGGATCTGATTTGACGTTCGCATACGGTGCACTGTCGACAACAACAATGTCGCACACGGCTGCGGTGTGGCTCTTTATTTCATTCGCAATTGCCTTTGCGGTGAAGTCTCCAATTTGGCCACTGCACACCTGGTCACCACTGGCGTACGCAGAGGCACCGACTGCTGGTTCAATTGAGCTCTCAGCGTTGCTCGCAAAGCTCGGGTCCTATGGACTTCTACGATTCGCCGTTGCGCTCCTGCCAATGTCACTTGCGACAGTGCGTCCTTACCTAATGACGCTTGCAGTCATTGGAATTTTGTATGGCGCGGCACTCGCGTGCGTTACACCGGATCTAAAGCGCTTAGTGGCGTACTCGTCACTCGGCCAAATGGGATTCATCACGCTTGGAATCATGACGGGCTCAACTATTGCCACGTCTGGTGCAGTACTAATGATGTTCAGCCACGGAATCATCACCATTGGCTTCTTCCTCGTAATTGATTTCATTCAGAAGCGTCGCGGAAGCATTTTGCTTAAGGACATAACTGGACTTCAGGGTCCAGCACCTGTGCTCGCAGCACTCTTTACTGTTCTCATGATGGCGTCAGTTGGACTTCCAGGGCTCGCTGGATTCGTTGGTGAATTCTTGATTCTGCTCGGTACATTCGGCACACACGCTTGGTGGGGAGTTTTTGCATCACTCGGTGTCATCACTGCAGCTCTCTACCTTCTATGGCTGTATCAGCGTGTGTTCCACGGTGAAGCAGTTGGCGAAAACGCAGAGATAACTGACGCCACTAACCATGAGCGCTTGGTACTTGCACCGATTGTCCTACTCGTAGTGCTTATTGGTGTGTACCCACACATTGCACTCGAAAAGATAACTCCATCCGTGCAGCAAATAATTGAGCACGTCGTACCTGCAGGAGTGAACAAGTGAAGATAGCTATTCCAACAATTCACTACCTAGCGATTCTTCCTGCCATCTTGCTGCTCGCAAGCTCATTGGGACTGCTTTTCGCAACTGCACTCATGGGCAAGAAGATAAGTACTCAGGTCGCCTCATTTGTGACAGTGCTCACTGGTGCTGGCGTTCTTGTTGTTACGTTCTTGCAGTGGTCCCAGGTTGCCAATCATGGTGCCAGCACAACAATCGCAAATGCCATAGTCCTTGATGGATTCTCAGTTGTTTCAACTGGAATTATTGCAATAGGTCTCATCTTGTCAACGTTCGTTGCACACGACTGGTCAATTCGTGAAAAATTGACTGGAGCAGAGTTCCACATGCTCGCTCTAGCTTCAACCACGGGTGCAGTTCTCATGACACAGGCGAATGACTTGATTGTTATTTTCCTAGGTCTTGAAATCCTTTCAATTGGCCTCTACGTACTTGTCGCTTTTGACCGTCACCGTGCAAAGGGTCAAGAAGCTGCGCTTAAGTACTTCTTGCTTGGTGGCTTCGCCTCGGCACTATTTATCTATGGCGCAGCACTCGTTTACGGTGCCACTGGCACCACAAACCTTTCATCAATTTCGTATTTCCTCGGATCGAATTTGTTGCTACACCCTGGTCTGCTCTACGCCGGTGGTGGACTGCTGCTTGTGGGATTCGGTTTTAAAGTTGCTGCCGTTCCGTTCCACTTATGGTCACCAGATGTTTATGAGGGCGCACCTTCACCAGTAACTGGATTCATGGCGAGCATCGTAAAAGTTGGAGCATTCGCTGCACTCTTACGCGTAATGATCTCGGCACTTGGCACACAGCTCGATACCTGGCGACCAATTCTCTGGGCATTCATTGCGCTCTCTGCGGTGCTTGGTGCATCGCTCGGACTTATCCAGCGAAACGTGAAGCGCATGTTGGCGTATTCATCAATCAACCACACGGCATTTATTTTGCTCGGTGTGTGGGCGGGAACCGCACGTGGAACTGGTGGGGCATTGTTCTACCTAATGGCCTACGTACCCGCGGTAATTGGCTCATTCGCGGTGGTTTCGGTTGTCGGTGGACTCGGAGACGACAATCACGACGTCTCGGCGTATTCGGGGCTTGGAACATCTGCGTACACGGGTCTGGCTCGACGTCAGCCACTGTTAGCTGGAGCGTTCGTAATTCTTCTCTTGTCGCAACTTGGCGCACCTGGAACAACAGGCTTCTACGCAAAGTTCGCTGTCCTTGAAGCCGCCATTGAGCAGAACGGACCAGTAATTGCTTTGATCGCGATTGTTAGCGCTGCCATTGCTGCGTTCTTCTATCTACGCTGGTGCCTGGTGTTGTTCTCTTCAGAAGAAACAACGACAACACGAGTTGGCGTGCCTAAGTCAACTGCATTTGTAATTATTTTCTCCGTGGTAACTACCTTGGCCTTTGGTATCTGGCCAGGACCACTCGCTTCACTTGCTCAGCACGCTGGGCTACTCTTCACTCCGTGAAGCGAATAGCTGTTGCTACGTGCAGCGATTTAGAAATCGACATTGACACACCTCAGACCTTGGCGGCGTTACGTAATGCTGGCCTAGAAACTGACTTCTGTGTTTGGGACGATCCGAGCGTTGACTGGGATCGTTACGACCTCACAATTCTCCGTTCAACCTGGGACTATGCACCACGTAGGAATGAATTTCTTTCTTGGGCTCGCTCAGTGCCACGGCTCTTAAATCCATATGAGGTTATTGAGTACTCAACTGATAAGCACTATCTCAACGACGTTGCCCAACGCGGCCACAGGATTATCCCTTCTACGTTTTGTGATGTTGGGATGACGCCAGTTTTCCCGGAAGGTTCTTTTGTCGTTAAGCCTTGTGTCGGAGCTGGCTCAATTGGTGCAGACAAGTTCAGTGCCAGCGAGCACGAGCGCGCGAGTGCGCACGTTGCTTCACTGCACGAGCAAGGTCGTGACGTTCTTATTCAGCCATACATTGATTCCATTGACACTCTTGGTGAGCGCGCGCTTATTTTTATAGATGGTGAGTTGTCACACGCTATGACGAAAGGCGCAATGTTAAATGTTGAGCCTGATGATCGTGACATGATATTTCGTCGTGAGCAAATGTCTATCGCGCAAGCCGAGCCTGATGCCGTTGCACTTGCGAACGCTGTTCTTGACAGTGTGGGATTTTCTGATTTGCTCTATGGACGTGTTGATCTTGTAAAAGCTCCAGAGGGTTGGGCGCTAATGGAACTTGAACTGGTAGAGCCCTCACTATTTATTACGTATAAGCCTGAAGCAGCGGACCGCTTAGCTGCAGCGGTGTTAAAGCGTCTTAACTAGCGCCTTCTTTATTCGATAGGGCAGCCGCTTCGAGAATCTCTGGGGGAACAACAGTTCCTGGTCGGTTCGTTGGATCATCTTTAAGGAATCTTCCGAGTACTGGAATTTCTGTGAGCGACTCTGCACGAAGTACTGCTGCAACAACTGGCACAAAGCTTTCAACTGCCGGGTACACCAAGTGACGAGGGAACCAGTCAGGTTGATACTTAGAGTTGAACGTCCAAAGTGATTCGATTGGCAAGATTCCAGAAAGTCGTTTTAGTGCCCATCGTTCAACGCGAGTGAACGTCCCTTCACCTCGCTCACCGTCAAGCACTGAGCGAAAGGCTGCGAAGTTAAGGCTGAGTCCCTGGGCTCCTTGTTCGCGAAGGTGGGCAATCGTCGCACAAAGTGCAAAGTCAATCAGTCCATTCGGATGATCACCTGGGTCACGTCGCATGATGTCGAGTGAATATCCATTCAGTGCGAGAGAGGGAACGAACTGACACAACGCAACGGGCATTCCATTGGCGTCATGCACCATGGTCAGTAGGAGCCCCTTGTCCTTTGGATCAAAAAGACGACCGAGCATCATTGAGAATCCTCGTTCACCTTCGCCGCGACGGAGCATGGCAATCATTTCCATGATGTCTGGCACTCGTTTGGGTTCAATGTGAGCTGGATCAATGAACTCCACGGTGTAACCGTGCTTTGCGAGGCGAGTACAGGCTTGGCGAAGGCCCTTCATTTTTCCACCTTCGAGTGAAAATTTCTGAACATCAACGATTGCTTCGTCGCCTAGATAGAGATAGTGCATTCCCGCCGCACGATAAATAGAAAGCCACCGTTCACTCGCCGCCATGATGCCAATAGTCCAACCTCGCGTCTCTGCAAATGCTCTAAAAGCACTGAACACTTCTGAACGTTCTGCACCCGGGCCAATGGGGTCAGGAGAAATTAGGGCAACACCGCCATAGACCGCGTAGGCAACTAGTGAGTCTCGAAAGAAGAAGAATTGCTTGTCATCACGTAACGCAAAATAATCAAGTGTGCCTCGTCCGTGTCGCTTGACAATGTCTCTCGCTCTAAGTTCAGCGAGTCGGCGCTCAGTACTTGAACTGTGAGTCGAAAGACGGCGGTCAACGACTGGTCTAGTGATGATGTACAAAGCCGAAATAAGTAGTGCCGAGCCAATTGCTAGCAAGACTGGGTTAATAAAGTCTCCGGCGCCGTCGGGGAGTGCGATGTTAGATAGTCCAAGAAGTCGCTCAAAGCATGCAACGAGCAAAACACCAAAAGATGGCAAGTGGCGATGCGCAAATGATGCCTCTAGCCCGAGTGTTGCTGCAAAGGCCGCAACAACTGCAATAAGCACCAAACGAGAAAGTACGTTACGCAAACTTCCGCGGTCAGTAGTTCCTTGGAAGTGTGAGCGTTGCGAAATTATGAAAAGCAGAAGGACAAGAGCTGCCAGAGCTGAAGGAATGTGTTCACCTCGAGCAATGTGACCAATGATTGAGATAATCAATGCCGCAATGGAAAAGAACCAAGCGCGGCGTTGACCTCGACGTAGCCCACGCGCAGTCATAATCAATGCAACACCAGCAATTCCAGTCAGCACTGCGGCTGATTGAGAAATGCCAAGCGGCAGCACTGAGAGAACTGCGTGCAATTTACTGTGCAGTGGAGCTGACGCAGTTGACACGACGTTGAGAAGGCCAACACTAAACATGAGGCCACTTGCAACTCGTCGAATAGTTCGTTGAAGTCGCTGAGAGCGAAGTCGATCAAGCGCAACTGGGAATGGTTGGCCTGATGGCCATGATCCAATTAATGAAGTCGGTGCTGATGGAGAAGGTTGTACGTTGATGCCGCTCACAATGCGCTCGAGCAGGGTGCCACGCTTCCTCGGTGATTCACCAGCAATTAGACGCACCTGTACGGTACCTGCGGCTTCAACAACGAGGTAGCTCCACCTGTCTACGGAAGAGAACACTGGCGGAAGACCAAGGCGGCCGCGATGTTCAACAACGACTGTTCTAGAGGGGCCAGGAGAAGCGCACATGCCACGATCGAGAAAGGCGAGTGCTGGACGTGGTGCACCACCAACAATCGCCCCGGCACCAGATCGTTCACCGACGCGACGGGCATATTCAACTGCGTCGACGCCGTCAACCACGGTCGCTGCGAGTGGCTCACTCAGTTCTGGTGCGTGAATGCTTCTTGACGTGTGGTCAAAGCGTTGGCGAACAATAAGACCAGCAATGCCAATGACAACTGCTTCTAGAAGAATGATGAGCAACAAGTTAATAATCAGGTCACTCCAAAAATTCTGTGCATGCGGGTGACCGATATGTAGCG
>CAIKVF010000225.1 GCA_903830745.1 uncultured Actinomycetes bacterium
CCACATGGTGGTCCTTCCAGATGCTGACCTCGACATCGCAGCCGACGCTGCCATCAATGCAGGATTTGGTTCTGCTGGAGAACGCTGCATGGCCATCTCAGTGGTCGTTGCCGTCGGCGACGTTGCAGAGCCCCTTATTGCGAAGATCACAGAACGCATGGACAAGCTCACAGTTGGCCCTGGCGACGATCCGAAGTCTGACTTCGGTCCAGTGATCACCAAAGAACACCGTGACCGCATTGTTAGCTACGTAGTAAATGCCCCAGCCGACGGCGTAAAGGTTGTCCGCGACGGAACTGCCATGGCAGCAGACAAGGGCTTCTATGTTGGCCCGTGTCTTCTTGACGGCGTTAAGCCTGGAATGAAGTCATACGACGATGAGATCTTCGGACCAGTTCTCGGTATTGCTCGCGTTGCAACATACGCTGACGCAGTTGCTCTCATTAACTCAAACCAATTCGGTAACGGAACTGCAATCTTCACTCGAGATGGCAATGCTGCTCGCCTTTTCAGTCGTGAAGTAACAGTAGGAATGATTGGAATTAATGTTCCAATTCCGGTTCCTATCGCTAGTTACTCATTCGGTGGATGGAAGAACTCATTATTCGGACACTCACACATTTACGGACCAGAAGGCTTTACCTTCTATACCCGCGCCAAAGTAATCACTACGCGTTGGCCACAACCATCTGAATCACAAATTGACCTCGGCTTCCCGAGAACTCGTTAGGAATCCCTTGAGCAAACAACACACCAGCGTCCGTTCATACGGCGTACTGATTCACGAAGGCAATGTTGCCCTCGTCAGGTCAAGCAACCCCAAGCACCAGCCGCCACTTTGGTGGCTTCCTGGTGGAGGCATTGACTTTGGAGAATCACCAGAAGACACGTTGCTTCGTGAATTCGTCGAAGAAACTGGCCTTGAAGTTAAGAATCCGAAGTTGATTGGCACAACCAGTGATCTTCGACGTAGAGATAACGGGGACAAACTTCACACCGTGAGGATTCTTTTCACCGTGGAACTTGCTGGTGGAGAGCTTCGTCACGAAGTTCACGGCACCACTGATCACGCTGGTTGGTTTTCGCTAAGTGAACTGAGTGAAATGAATCTTGCGGACTACGCAAGAGATGCAATCGAACTAGCACGTAGCTAACTCGATTTTTCATAAATTTTTAGAAGTACAACTTCTCCATTGATCGCTTCAAGAACTTGCCCGCTGGATTTCTAGGCAGTGGATCAGTCGTAAATGCAATCCGCGTTGGGATCTTGTACTTTGCCATACGTCCATTTAGAAAAGTTGTGACCTGCTCTTCTGTAAGCGTCATTCCTGGCTTGGTCATGATTACACAGGCGACTTCTTCACCCAGGCGCTCATGCTTAATGCCAAAGACTGCGGCTTCGTAGACCTCAGGAATTTCGTAAATCCCTGTTTCAACTTCAGCACCGTAGACATTGTCGCCACCTCGGATGATCATGTCTTTTGCGCGGTCTTCAATAAAGAGAAATCCATCGTCGTCAATGCGGCCTAGGTCTCCGGTTCGCAGCCAGCCGTTAACAATTGTTTCCTTGTTGGCATCAGGACGGTTCCAGTAGCCACGAATCAGCATTGGTCCCTTCATCCAGATTTCACCCGAAGTATTGCGTGGCACTGGATGTGCATCCTCGTCACGAATTTCAACTTCCATGCCTGGAAGTGGTGTGCGCCCCGTCGAATTTGGCTGTGAGGTGTATTCAATACCAACGTTGCCCGGACCGTAGGCATTCGTTTCAGTCATTCCATAACTTAAATTCGGCTTGCCGCTCTTAAAAGCTCCATCAACTTGTTCAACCAGCTTGGCGGGTGCCGGTGCACCGCCTCCTCCAACCACGTTGAGCGATGATGTGTCGTACTTAGAGAAATTAGGGTGCTGCACTAAGTCCCACGACTGCGTAGGGACTCCAGTGAAGGTGGTGATGTGGTGCTTTTCAATGAGCTGCAGTGCGCGCTCGGCGTCCCACTTGAACATAATGACCATTTTGAACTGGTACGCGAAGTTAGAAAGCATCACGGCCATACCTGTCACGTGAAACAGAGGAACCGCCAAGATTCCAACATTTGGAAATGGTGATGCTGGCTTTTCTTCTGGCGTGCCTTCGGTTCGCTTACCGTTTGCACTTGCACGGGCGCTAAAGGCCATCATTGAGTTCCAACTGCTTGGTGTGTTGACACAGCCCCCTTTGGGAAACCCGTTGTGCCTGACGTGAACAAAATAATTGCGTCCATGTCAGTTGTAATTTCAACAAATGGCATTGCTTCACCGCGAACAACAACGTCTTCCCATCGCTTAGCGATTGCAGGAACAGCAACGTTGCCTTCTCGAACAGTGATCATCTTGGTGCCATTGCGTTCGCACGGCCCGGTTGCGCGCTCAATACGCTCACTATCAACAATCAAAATCGAAAGTCCAACATCTTTCAGCGAGAACTCAAGCTCTTCTTCGGTCCACCACGAGTTCATTGAAACTGAAACGGCACCAATACCAGTAATTGCGGTGAATGCAATTGCCCATTCAGGAAGATTGCGCATTGAGATTCCAACATGGTCACCTGGCTTGATGCCATATGTGTGAACAAGCGCGTACGCCAGTGCATCAGCTTCTTGGTGAGTTTTTTTGAACGACCACTCTTCATCTTCGTAGACCATATACGTCGCGTCAGATTCACGCGAAGGATTGAACATGTCTCGAAGCGCTACGGGGGCATTCTTAAATACCTTCATTGGGACGCCGTTAACAACACCGTCCTCAACTTCAAACCACGACCCAGGTCCGGTTACTTCGTCGATCGATTCTTGGTACCCAAGTGCCACTGATTTCCCCCTGCTTGAATGTAAATCCTACGCAGGTTGACAGGGGTCAAGTCAACAACTGATTTCCTAATTGCATGTTTGCAAGCAAGGCGCCCTGAGGGGCTATTACAGCGTTACTGGCTTAGGGTTCGCAGCGAGCGATGCAGCCTTTTGAGCCATCTTCTCAACGGTGGCACCGAGTTGCTTGATCATCTCTGCAAGCTCAATTCGG
>CAIKVF010000226.1 GCA_903830745.1 uncultured Actinomycetes bacterium
CCGTTCGCAATCTGATCCTGTGCGAATGCTCCAGCAATATCCAAAATCGGTGACATGGGTACACCGGAGTTGTCGAGTCTTTCTAACCACTCATTTGTTGTGAGCTTTTCAAAAATTGAATTGAGGACACTTCGCATTTCATTTAGCTCGTTCACTCGGTTGTCGTTCAACTTCCACTCAACATGACTTGAAAGCTCAGGGCTATTGAGAGCAGCGACAAGTTTTTCGTATTGAGAGTCAGTGCCAACAGCGAGCAGCATGTAGCCATCTTTTGTTTTCACTGGGCCGTATGGCGCAATGCTCGGATGATCATTACCGAGACGATGTGGATTTACTCCAGTCGCCAAATAGCCCTGCGCTTGATTAATGAGTCCACTCATTATGGATTCAAGCAATGGTGCTTCAAAGTGTCTGCCTGGTTTACCCGACAACTTGGCAAAGAGTCCCGCCAGCAATCCAACTGCGCCGTAGAGGCCAGCCAGGACGTCAGCAATAGGTGCGCCAATCTTCGTGGGCTCTCCCTCAGCGGTTCCAGTAACTCCCATGATTCCTGAGCGAGCTTGCGCTAGTAAATCAAATGATGGGTCATTCGCAACTGGGCCACCAGACGATGCGGGAGTAATGCTTATCCAAACACAATCTGGGTTCAGCTCTTTTAGCTTTTCAATGTTGAGTGCACGCAGTTGTTTAGGAAGAAAGTTTTCAACTACGGCGTCAGCTTGTTGAACGAGTTTTCCAACAGCGTCGAAATCTTTTGCATCGCGTAGATCAGCAACGACATTTCTACGATGACGGTTCACTGCTAGGTAGTAGGTGGCATCGTCTCCAAAACGCGGAGGAGCAAGACCTCGCACTGGGTCACCTTCTGGGCCCTCGATTTTAATGACGTCGGCCCCAAGGTCTCCAACGACCATTGAGCAAAGCGGGCCAGCGAGCACTCTCGAAAAATCAAGAACTCGAACGCCTTCAAGCGGAAGACCAGTTCCAATGTTGCAAGGTGCAATGTTCCAGGTCATTTCTCTCAAGCAATCTCTACGTAGTGATGCATGTGCTCAGCGAGATCATCAACAACATCAAGACATTCTGGAATGATGCCACCGAGACTGAGAAAACCATGGATCATTCCTTCTGCTTCAAGTAGTTCCACCTTCACTCCGAAGTGCTCAAGCAGTCCCGCATACGCAACACCTTCATCTCGTAGCGGGTCACACCCAGCCACAACGATGATCGCCGGTGGTGCACCAGTTAGATCAGGAAATAAAAGAGGGGTCACTCTGGGATCAGTGTGGTCTTTGAAGTCACCGAGGTATTGCTGATAGTCGTAGCGAAGATGATCCATTTCGAGGAAGTATCCCGTACCGAACCTTTTTGCAGACTCAGTAAATAGCTCTGGGCCGAGTGTTGGATAAACGAGTACTTGAGCAACCATCCCGAGACCTTCATCTCTGGTGAGTGCCGCAGCGACAGTCACTATCGCTGCTCCAGCAGAGTCGCCCATCACAATGAGCTTGGCATTCTTGTCGGCAAATTTTTCGAAGTTCTTGACGACATGTCGAAATACATCAACTGCATCGTTTATGCCAGCTGGGAATGGGTGTTCTGGTGCGAGACGATAGTTAATCGCCAAGAAGCGCATCTTGGTGTCAGCGCTTATTCGACGACAGAGCGCATCATTAGTTTCAAGGTCACCAATCACAAATGACCCGCCGTGAAAATACACAACGAGTGCCTTGGATTCGTCTCCATACGGCACGTAGTGTCTGGCTTCAAGTGTCCTATCTCCTAGGTCAAGCAACACGTCAACGACTTCTTCAACTGGTGCAACATCTCCACGAATAGCTTCAGTCTGCGCTCGACGAACTTCGCGACGCTTCACATAGGTCGTATCTTTTGGGTGAGGCGCTGGGTTTTCACGAAGGCTTTTTACAAGACCGTCGAGGGCTTTATGAACCATGCAACCGAGCCTACGCAATGTGACGCATTTCTACCAACTACCTTGTGTTCATGAGTTCTCCTATCCCAGACTGGTCAGCGATTTCAAAGCGGAACGCTCGAAGTGTGCAGACAACAATTGGATGGATCTTTTGGGACCCTGGTGCGGTATCGCGTTACGAAGCACTGGGACTTCCTGCGGGTGGTGGCTATATTGCTTCGCGCGCAGCGCCATTCAGTGATGCGGGGCCAGACGCACTCACTGATGTGTTTGGTTCCATTTCTCCTCTCGGTATCTCTCTTGTGTTTGAAGTACTAAAGACCCGTGAGAACTTCATGAAGTTCTGGGACGCACGTAACAAAGCCGTGCTTGAAGGACTAAAAGAATTCGCTCCATCAATTATTGAGCCTCTCATCGAGTTCGGTCCGCTCTTGTGGAACGTTGTCCCTCAGCTTCCACTCGACAACTGCCTTTTCGCTGCAAGTCACAAAACATTGAGCATTCCAAGCGACAGTGTCCTATCTGGTTGGCATGCAATTAATTTTGTTCGTGAATGGAGAGGTGATGTTCACTGGAACATCACTAAGTCAAAGAATCTCACCGCAGGCGAAGCATCAGTACTGCACAATGCTTGGCTTGGCTACGAAGGTGACTGGTTGTCTCTTTCGAGAGGAAATGCGCCAGAGAGCATTGATGCTTCATGGAAGCTTCTAGAAGAACGCGGTCTCGCCGTTGGGCGCGCCGTAACGAAGGAAGGTTTAGCTCTTCGCCAAGAAATTGAAGATGAAACCGACAGCAAGACTTCTCTCGCCTGGGAATTGGTTGGTTACGAGAACGCCATTCGATTCGCAGAGCTCTTTGAGCCACCATGTGTTGATCTACTCAAACGAGTTGACATAACAGCCGGGCCGAATTATCAGCCTGCTTCAAGAATTCACTGAGCTACGCAGTACTCCAAATTGGAGCGGACGACCGGGCTCGAACCGGCGACCTCGACCTTGGCAAGGTCGCGCTCTACCAACTGAGCTACGTCCGCGTGGTGCATTCAATACTAGCCGACCAAGAAAGCAAAGAAAAATCTTTACAAGGCTGGTGAAGAGGCAATAAACGCTTCGACTTCTTCGCGTAAATAATCACGAAGCTTAGAAATGTCTGGCATTGTCTCGGCGCATCCGTAGATACCAAATTCCAAATATTCTTCGAATCCAAGAACAGTTATGTTGAGTGCAAATGGACCAAACAATGGACCTACTGGAGCCGCCGAAGCGACACGGTGGCCACTGAGCCATAGCGGTAGAGGCGGTCCAGGAACAGAAGAAATCATCACGTTGGCCATTGGTGGAATCTTGTTAAACAATCCAAAGTTGTGAATGAGCTTTCCACCGATTGAAAGAAGTGTCGGGCCCAAAGACTTTGTGATGTTTTGCAGCATCTGCGCTCCAGCTTGACGCTGTGCTCCCACTGTTTTTTTCGAGTCAGCAGAGATAGCTTTAATTCGTTCTTCCGGATCATCAATGTCGGTGTGCAGTCGAACGAGCATGCCTGAAATCTGATTCCCAAGCGCCGCGGCTTCACCCTCTCCACGAACGTTGATTGGAACGAACGCAATTAGGTCTTTCTTTATTGCTTCGCCACGATCTTCAAGCAACCTGCGCAGCGCACCGCTTGATACAGCCATAACAAAGTCAGTTACTGATGCACCTCTTGACTTTGCAGCCTTCTTTGAATCAGCCAAAGAAACCTGAAGTCGATGGAATTCTTTTTCAGTTCCTGAAGCAGCATTGAGCGATGTCCTTTTGGCTTCAAAGAGCGAAGGTTGTTCTGGCGTTGCCTTGTTCTTTCGGCGAAGAATTGCCACTCGAACAACTGCCTTAACGATTGTGTAGAGACGAACAAACCACGAACTGACATTTCTTAGCGCGAGTGACGGATCTTTGCGAATACTTCCAATGCCTTGACGAAGAAGTCCGAATGAAGTTGTTACTGTCTCTTCCTCATCGCTTTCAATTTTTGGTGCGGGAGGACGTACCTCTGGAGAAATGTCGAACAAACTTGCGAACGTTTCTGCGCCAGAAACACCGTCAGCTAGTGCATGGTGAACTTTAAGTGCAACCGCTGCCCTACCGTCTTGCATTCCTTCAATGACAAGAAGTTGCCAAAGTGGCCGCTTAGGTGAAAGCTGCTGCGACAAGAACTGGGAAATCAGCTCATCAAATTGATCGGGCGTACCGGGTGCTGGGAGCGCCACTCTTATCACGTGCTTTTCAATTTCAATTTTCTTCTCATTGACCATGATTGGCCAGGTCATGTCGAA
>CAIKVF010000227.1 GCA_903830745.1 uncultured Actinomycetes bacterium
CTTGATCATTTACATCACTGGTGATAACGGTGCATCCGCTGAGGGAACCGTTCACGTTGCCTGGAGCGCACCATCCTTCCAAAATGGTGTGCACGAAGACCCTGAGTGGTTACTTGAGCACATGGATGACTTTGGGACTGCAAAGTGCGAGAACCACTACAACGTTGGGTGGGCTTGGGCACTTGATGCGCCATTCCAGTGGATGAAACAAGTTGCATCACACTTCGGTGGCACACGAAACGCAATGGCGATGTCGTGGCCGAAGCGCATTAGCCAAGGAAAACAAATCCGCTCGCAGTTCCATCACGTGACTGACATTGCCCCGACTATCTATGAAGTCACTGGCGTCACGCCTCCATCAGCATTCAACGGTGTTGACCAAATGGAATTTCACGGAACTTCCATGGCCTATACGTTTGATGACCCTGATGCGCCATCAACGCACACATCGCAGTATTTCGAGATTCTTGGTAACCGTGCCATTTACAGTGACGGATGGATTGCGTCATGTTTCCATGGTCGACTCCCCTGGATTCGACTTGCTGGCTACGAATTTGATGGCGAACAAGAACGCTGGGAGCTGTACGACATCAGGTCTGACTTCTCGCAGTCAATTGACCTATCAAAGGACTTCCCGGAAAAACTCGAAGAGCTAAAGAATGTCTTTCACGAACACGCTCTCAAATACGGTGTGTACCCACTGAGAGATCCGGGATCGCCTCGTGGCGGAGACTTCTCTGTTCCACACTCACTTGGTAACGCAACGAAGATGACCTACACACCGGCTCACGTTCGCATGCCTGAAAGCTCAGTGCTTAATTTGAAGAACTGTTCCTACCAAGTGACCGCAGTCATAGATGTTGAGGACGCTTGCGAAGGTGTAATTGTTTGCCAGGGTGGAAACATGGCTGGTTGGTCGCTCTATCTCTCAAAGGAACAATTACCTACGTTCCATTACAACTGGTTCGGTCATGAACACACACAGGTTCAGTCTTCAACACCTCTTGGTGCAGGAAAGCACACGATTGAAGTCAACTTTGTCTACGACGGTGGGTTCGGAAATGGCGGAGACCTCGTACTAAGCGTTGATGGCTCGGTTGCAGCATCAGGGCGCATAGATAAAACAGTGCCAATTGTGTTCTCTATGAGTGGTGAAACATTCGACGTTGGCGTTGACACAGGATCACCTGTTGGACCGTATCCACACCATTTTCCTTGCACCGCAAAAATTCACACCGTGACGCTTGAGCGTCTAGATGAGCCGAGTGACGAAGTGAAAGCACTCATGCGAAAAGGTGAATTCAAAGCTTCACTGAGTACGCAGTAGGGCCGGTGGGGATCGAACCCACGACCGAGGGATTATGAGTCCCCTGCTCTAACCACTGAGCTACGGCCCTGCAAAAAGACAATCAAACTTCAATAAGCCTCACAACAAAGTAGCATCACCAAAGCGCTGAACATCAATACGCGTTCGAAGTCGCCTAAAGCTCACAACTAGTAGCCAATTAGTAAAAGTATCTAATTAGTTTTGAAAACCAACTCCTGTGTGAGCTCACAAATACGTAGACCTTTCTAGATATTGGAAGCACAGCCCTCCACAACAACACACGTCCGACAAGTGAATATTTACTTGTCAGCAGCGCACGGCCAACTCCATCAACGCCCCCAAATCTTTCGGAACCCTCTACCCACCAGACCTGAGTGTCTACGTCATTTCTAGACAAAGACAATGAGGCAAGTTCTTCATCAGTAAAAGACTGTGACGCACGAATCTCGCCTTCACTACGAGTCGAATACCACTCGGCACACTTTGTGCAGAAGAAGCAATTTCCGTCATAAATAAGAGTCAAACGAGTCACAGCCTCACGTTATCGACTATTCAAGATATCTGGTCGCTAGCCTGAATGACATGGGCCAACGATCAATCACTGAACCTGACGTCGTCATAGTTGGCGCAGGGCTTGGTGGTCTTCGCTGCGCGCAACTGCTCTCTAAAGCAGGGCTGAACGTTGTAATTGTTGAAAAGTCAGATCGGGTTGGCGGAAGACTTTCTTCATTCGCACTCAACGGTTTCATAATTGATGAAGGCTTTCAACTCATAAACCCTTCCTACCCTGAACTCATTGCTTCAAAGGTGCTTAAGAACTTTGATCTCAGATCATATGATCCAAGCTTGACATTCATTTCAGAAAATAAGACCTATCAGTTAAGCGATCCTCGCCA
The DNA here is from genome assembly GCA_903830745.1 of uncultured Actinomycetes bacterium. GTDB lineage: Bacteria > Actinomycetota > Acidimicrobiia > Acidimicrobiales > RAAP-2 > RAAP-2. The sequence continues at coordinate 2,224 of CAIKVF010000227.1, forward strand.
CAATGTGCTGAGTGCTCTTAAAGGTCTTCGTAACAGTCCGCTGTCTGTTAGCGATTCTGTTTCATTCGCCAAGCTGATGATTACTAGTTACCTAAAGTCTTCTAAGAGGCTGTTGCGTGAACCAGACATAACTACGTATGCAGGATTTGAAGCCTCAGGAATCTCGAAAACTGTCATAGATGATGTCGTCCAGCCCTTTCTGCGTGGAACGCTTCTAAGTGATGACCTTGATACATCATTCAATTACACGAAGCTTCTTTTAAAGAGCTTCGTAAAGGGCAGACCGGGTACGCACCCTGAAGGAATCACAGCACTGGCGCAAGCGCTCGCTGCTTTGAGTCCGAACGTCCAGATTGACTTCAATTCACCTGTGCTTTCAGTAAGCGAGCATGCAGTGCTCACTGAAAATGACGAGTACCGTGCAAAATTTGTGGTTGTAGCGACTGATGGTTCATCGGCCCACTCTTTAGCCAACTCAGCAGAGCCCGAATGGTCTCCTCAAACAACGTGGTGGTGGTCACTTCCGAAGCTTTCAAATAGCAGCGGGCTCAGGATTGACTTAGATGACCGACTTCTATCAAGCGCACTCGACATTTCTTCAGTGGCTCCAGAGAGATCACCCGCAGATCGTTCATTGGTGGCAACTCCAGCGAATAAAGCAGCTCCAACAACAGAAGCAGAGCAAAAGGCTCGCTCAAGCGTTGCCAGAATGTACAACGTTGCTTTGAACGAAGTTGAACTTATTACAACAACAGTTGTGTCACACGCTTTGCCAAAAATTAAACCACCACTTCAACTTGGACAAGTGCGCAGAGTTGAAGGAATGTATCTGGCCGGTGACTACCTAGAAACTGCTTCTATCCAGGGCGCCATGATGAGTGGCAACCGGGTTGCATCGGCAATTTTAGCTATCAGCAAATAAAGTTTTTTCAACATCCGCATCGAGCCAGCTCTCTTGCCACGGCGTTGTGAGTAGCCAATGAGCAGTGTCATCAATACTCTCTTCAAGACTTCTGAGTGTCAGTCCGAGTGAGACTGCATATTCATTGCTTAAAGCAAGAGATGTTGGATCAAATCCTCCCGACCAGAGTGGAAACTTTTCGAACCACATTGCGTCGCTTAACTGTGATGGAGCAATTTCTACGAGCTCGGTGTCACTTGGGCCAACTCGCTTGGCGATTCGCTGCATAACTTCGCCAAAGCCGACTCCCAGTGAAGGGTTGCACACGTGCACTCCGCCTATGAATTTCTTTTCAGCCATCAAGACAGTGAAGGCACCTAGGTCACGAGCGTCAATCCACTGCATAGAACTACTTGCTGGACCTGGGAAGGCAACTTTTGCGCCTCGCTGAATTCGAGCAACCCAGTAAGGGAATCGCATTGTCTTGTCGTGTGAGCCAACTACGTATGTAGGGCGAATAATTCCTATGTCAGATCCAAAATGTTCATGGGCGGCTCGTTCGCTCGCCGCTTTCAGAGGGCCGTATGTGTTTCCGTCGACTGGAGCCTCTGGATCAAGATCACCAAGCTCAATCAATGGTGTTGATTCTGTCGCACCAGCTGCGCCTGGATATTTGTACGCAGAGATTGAAGAAATCTGAATGTAGTGACCACCACGACCACCGAGTGCGTTTGCGAGTAGTTCAACGTCCCTTGGTCGATACGCAATTGCATCAATTGTCGCATCAAAAGACTTGCCGTCGAGCACCGATAGGTCACCCTGACGGTCACCAATCAACCGGTGAACGGAATCTGGTAAATCGTTTGGAGACTTACCCCGATTAAGGACGGAGACGTCATGGCCATTTTCAACGGCCGCATGTGCGATTGCTCTTCCAACGAACGATGTTCCGCCAACAATAAGTATTTTCATAATGACTAAGAGTAGGCGCATCACCCTCGAGCTGAGCATTTACCAGTGAAAAAGGGTAAATACTGTGCCCAACAAAATAAGCTCCCAGAGCAGGACTCGAACCTGCAACCTAGCGATTAACAGTCGCTTGCTCTGCCAATTGAGCTATCTGGGATTGCACCCGAAGGTAAATCAACATTAGCACCCACAACTAGGCACTACTGCTGGTCAAACCACCTCTGAAGTCGCTCCGCAACCGGGCTTTCGCGAACAGCACGACGACAGCGCTCGATCCGCTTTGTCATGCCCTGACGACTGATGCCCTTCTTGTTCGCAATCTCTTCAATAGACATCGTGCGAAATGTTGATTGCCAGAATGCATCGAAGTCTTCCCCGCAGAGTTCACGAAGTGCATCAATTACCCATGATGGAGCATCACCTGGATCGCTGACTTGCCTGATTTCACTCATCTCATAAGAAGGTGCCTGATCGTAACGTCGTGCATTCAGATCACGATTCATCTGAAGTACTTCAAGCGCTTTCGTTTGTGAGATTTCAAGTTCCATCGCTACATCTTTTTTAGTAAGACGCTTGGTCGGGTGAAGGCGCTCGAGCTTTTGCAATGCGAGTACTTGTCGCATTTCAGAATCTGTAAGACCGGCTTGTTGCTGCACCGCTTGATTAACGAGTTTCATAATCCAGTAGTTCGCATACGTTGAAAAACGATTCCCCTGTTTTGGATCAAAACGGTGTAGCGCATTTACAAGACCTTCGATGCCAGCGGCCTCGAGGTCTTCGCTACCGAACCGATATCCACGTTCCATTACGCGAGTGCGAACTAGCCCACAGGTTGCTTGCAGTAGCCGAGTCTCTGCGTCTTGACCTTCTTGGCGCTCACGTTGAAGTTTTCTGCGCTTTGCTTGATCGACAACCTTCCCCTTAGCAAGAGTGGCTGTAGCTTTTCTTCCCGCTTGAATAACTGGATGAAGTCTGCGCTCTTCTTCCACGCTTAGTGGTGGCGTCATGACTAGACCGCCAATGACTCCCCTTGGTGAGTTATTCACGAAGTGGCGCGCTCTTCTAACCAAGCACGTAGATCTTGCTCAGCTTCTGCGGCCTGAGCACCACCAAGTAAGTCAATGCGAATCTTCACGTCACGAATTGTTGCCATTGCCACGTCAGGAGCGATAGATCCATCACGTAGTTCGCGTTCAACGTTCTTTAATTCCTCAGTCACAGCAGCTCTAAGGAGCTGTGCAATGACTGCTGAAACTTCACGTTCTCCGTAGTCACGGTCTAGCTCTGAAACGACAATCTCGCTAAGGACTTGGGCGGCTTCTTCTTCACCTTGTTGACTCAGCTTTTCTATGACATCGCTAATTGGCTGGCCCGATGAAATACCTTCAAAGATTTCACGCTGAATTTCATTAATAAAGTAATGAATAACGAATCGCTCTTTAATCGCTGGTTGGGCGTGAACACAGAGTCGAAGTGCTTCGAGGCCTGGTCGAGGCATTGGTGAAAGTGGTGCGCGTTGCATGGGCGCATTCTCAGTTGGTGGTTCATTGTCAATGTACTTACGAGCTCCACTACGAACCGCTTCAGCAACTTTGGGACGAAGAGCACTCACTTCTAAGCGAAGTCGGTCCGCAACCTGAAGTACGTACTGGTCACGAACGAGATCATTAGGGTGCTCGGCAAGAACTGCCAGTGCCGCCTCTGCCCCACGTGCACGACCTTCGGCGGTTGCGAGGTTGGCGGCTTCAAGAACTCTCTCTAGGCGGAACTGAAGGAATGGAACAGCATTCACAATTGCATCCCTAAGCGCTTCTGGATCCTTTTGTGCAAGCTCTGCGGGGTCCGTGCCCTTTGGAAGACGAGCAACAGCAACATCAACTTCGTGTTGCTTCTCCCATTGGTACACCGACGCTGCGGCACTCTGTCCGGCGCTGTCTGCGTCGTAGGCCAGCACAATGCGCTTGGCGAAATTACGCATGGTTCGAAAGTGCTCTTCGCCGAGTGCAGTGCCACACGTTGCAACTGCTCGTGGCATGCCAGCCATAAAGAATGCAATGACGTCGGTGTAACCCTCACACACAATTATTTCGCCAGACTTGATGATGTCTTCTTTGGCCCAGTTAAGCGCGTAGAGAGTTCGTCTCTTTGAATAGATCGGGGTCTCAGGGCTGTTTTTGTATTTAGGCTCAGTTCGGCCATCGGGGCGAACAACATCGGCGGCGGCTGGAAGAATTCGACCACCGACTGCAATTGCTTTTCCAGCTGGATCAAAAATAGGAAAGATGATTCTTGCGCGAAGTGAGTCTTGGCGACGATCGCGCTTGTTTACAAACCCGAGCCCGGTTCCAAGCAGCACCTTCTCATTAAGCGACAGTGCATTCGATAACCCGTCCCACTCATCTGGTGCCCAACCGAGCTGGAACTGACGTGCAATCTCACCATTAATGCCGCGCGTCTTTAAGTATTCGCGAGCGTCACGAGCATCTTTTCCAGTGAGTAGTCTCTCGTGATACCAGGCAACTGCTTTATCCATGGCAGACATGAACTCTTGTTTATCTTTTCTTGCCGGACCAGACTTATCGTCTTCGTGAAGTTCAATGCCAGCTTTGTCAGCGAGAAAGCGCACCGCTTCCATAAAGTCCATATGCAGCATTTCGCGGACCCACGTGATTTGATCGCCTGATGCTCGACATCCGAAGCAGTAGTAAATACCTTCTTGAGCGTTCACCGAAAATGAAGGGGTCTTTTCTCCGTGAAATGGGCAGAGGCCACCCCACCTTGTTCCAGATTTTTTAAGGGCAACTTGTTCGCTAATTAACGCAACAATGTCAGTTGCTGCGCGCACCTGCGCAATCTCATTGTCCGAAATAGCCATGTAAAGACGGTAGTGCCTTATGGCCTGGCTGAGTGCAAAGGCCTTGTTCAATTGCCTAAACTCTTCCTATGTCTGATTTCGCTGTAGAAGCACTCAATATCACCCGTTCATTTAAAGACGGAGAGGTCAAGGCACTTGATGGGGTCTCACTCCAGGTGCCCCGAGGAGAAGTCTTTGGACTACTCGGCCCCAATGGATCGGGTAAAACCACCATGGTCCGAATCCTTTCGACCATTCTGAAGCCAACCTCGGGGTCCGCAACCGTTAACGGTTTTGACGTCGTGAAGCAAGCTGACGCCGTTCGTCGCAGTATTGGACTTGCTGGTCAGTACGCAACGGTTGACGAGAACCTCACTGGGTTCGAGAACATTCGAATGGTTGGACTTCTCAATCACATTGACAAATCTGTGTCTTCAAGCCGTTCACACGAGCTTCTCGAGCAGTTCGGTCTCACTGACGCTGCAAACCGTGTGGCAAAGACCTACTCAGGTGGAATGCGCCGACGACTCGACCTTGCGGCAGCTCTTGTTGCTCGACCACCACTTCTGTTCCTTGACGAACCAACAACTGGACTTGATCCCCAAAGTCGCCAAGATCTCTGGAGCATTATTGAGACACTCGTTGAAGGTGGGACGACTGTTCTCCTAACAACCCAGTACCTCGAAGAAGCTGACCGACTAGCGAAGCAACTTGTTGTTCTCGATCACGGAAAGATCATTGCCCAAGGAACATCGCAAGAACTTAAAACACAACTTGGCAACACAGTTCTTTCCCTCACTTTTGCCTCAACTGATGATGCTCGTCGTGGCGCAGAGTTAGTCAAGGACATTTCAGACAAACCAGCAAATATTGAAGGCACCGTTGTTGATTTCACAGTTGCACGAGGCCCTGCAACGGCAGCTGACGCACTTCGTCGCCTCGACGCATCTGGAATCACAATTGCCGGACTCGCCCTCCGCGAGCCAAGTCTTGACGATGTGTTCCTAAATCTCACTGGACACAAGGCAGAAGAAGTAACGGGAACTCCGGTCGAACCTGCAAAGAAGCAGCGTGGACGAAAGGCAAAAGCATGAGCACCTCGACTATCTCTAAGAAAAGCAGACTTCGCTGGTCCATCAGTGACACACTCACGATTGCCAAGCGTGACCTGATTTCTTTAGTTCGAATTCCAACAACATTGGTATTCGCCATCATTCAGCCAATTATGTTCGTGGTTCTCTTCCGCTACGTTTTTGGAGGAGCAATCAAAACCCCAGGAAACTCATACGTAAACTTCCTGATTCCGGGGATCCTCGTTCAGACGACCATCTTCGGAGCAGTTGGAACCGCCATTGGTCTCGCAGAAGACCTTCAAAAGGGGCTCATCGAAAGATTCCGTGCACTACCAATGGCACGAATGGCTGTGCTTGGTGGCAGAACTGTTGCTGACCTCTCTCGAAATGTCATGGTGATTTTTGTCATCACCGTAGTTGGATTTCTCGTTGGCTTTCGTCCGACGGGAAGTTTCGTTTCCTACATGCAGGCGTGCCTACTAATGCTTCTGTTCTCGTACTGCTTGTCATGGGGCTTTGCTTTCATTGGACTCGCTGCGCCCAATTCAGAGGCGGCACAGGCCATGACATTTCCACTTATCTTCCCTATTACGTTCGCGTCATCAATTTTTGTTCCAGTTTCTTCAATGCCAAGCTGGCTGCAAGTTTTTGCACGTAACCAGCCAGTCAGTCAGGCAGCACAAGCGGTACGCGGACTAATGAATGGTCAACCACACGGCAACTCAACATGGATGACACTTATCTACGCAGTTATCGCATTGGCCCTTCTAGGGCCAATTGCTACGGCAAAGTACAAGAAGGTCGCGTAATTAAGTGGCAATACTTAACGTAGAACAGCTTCAAGAAATTCTCGTTAATGCATTTCCAAACGCAGATGTTCCTCGCGTTGAAGAAGTAGCTGGCGACACTGTTTTGGTGTGTCTGCCTACTAGCGAGCGCCATGGTCGCCCAGGCGGAACAATCTCAGGACCAACAATGATGACTCTCGCCGACACGGCAGCGTGGATGGCCATCCTCGCTCAAATTGGTCCAGTGCTACTTGCAGTTACAACAAGTCTGCACATTGATTTCCTACGCAAACCAGCGATTACCGATCTCATGGCAAGAGGGCGCATCCTCAAACTTGGTCGCAAGCTTGCCGTGGTTGATGTTGAGATTTTTTCTCGCGGAGAAACGAAGCTCGTTGCAAAGTCGCAAGTGACGTATTCCATCC
>CAIKVF010000228.1 GCA_903830745.1 uncultured Actinomycetes bacterium
CAAGCTGCGGCGCTTCTAAAGCAGATGAATGCAATCAACCAAAAGGTTGGAGTGCTCGGACAGAAGTACGACCAAGCACAGCTACAGCTAAGCAAGATCAACAGAGAAATTGCTAATACCCAAGCAACGGTGAACAGCATCGAAGGCCGAGTCAAGAAAAATAACCAGCAGCTTCGCGACTCAGCAATTTTTGCCTACGTCAATGCTGGAGTTCGAAGTAGTACAAACCCCCTCTTCGTATCAGATGCAACAAAGCTCGGCGCCACCAATGTCTACAACCAACTCGCCGAGGGCAATGTTTCAAGCACAATCGCTGGGCTCAAGAATTACAAAATTCAACTCACCCAACAACGTGCAGTTCTAGCGAGCAAACAGGCAGAAGCGGCATCTGCGAATGCAGTAGCCCTCAGCGCTTACGCAAAGGCACAAAGTCTTCAACGTAATTTGCAGTCGACGCTTAACCACGTAAAGGGACGCATTGCATCAATCGTTCGCACCCTGCAAGCCGAACAGGCGGCCAAGGATGGAAAGACTCTCACCAGCGCTCGCCCAAATGGAATCCCGGCACCACCTACGAACACTCTTGGTGGTCGTGCCGTGCGTGCTGCTGAAACATTTATAGGAGTTTGGTATCGCTGGGGTGGGGCAAGTCGTTACGGAGTTGACTGCTCAGGTCTAACAATGCTGGCGTACTCCGCTGTTGGAGTTTCACTCCCTCACTTTTCAGGGGGACAGTGGAATAACACAGTTCGAGTTCCGCTCTACAACATCCAACCTGGCGATCTTCTGTTCTACGGATGGCATGGCTACTCACACGTTGCGATGTACGTCGGAGGCGGAAAAATGATCGAAGCAGAGCACACTGGAACAAGGGTTCACATTGTTGGCGTTCGACTTGGTTACGGCTTCGCGGGCATTGGAAGAGTACGCGCCTAAACCGTGTCGGCCTTTCCAACTACTTTTCACATTGGACCACTGGTATTTCACATGTATGGACTCGGGCTCGCAGTCGCCGCGTACGTGAGCTATGTCTACGCAGAGAAGCGACTCATACGAGCAGGCATTGACTCAACGCGATTTGGTGCCTTCGCTGCAGTTCTTATTGTTGCTGGATTATTTGGAGCCCGACTCGCAAATATCTTGACTAACTGGTCGTACTACTCAGGAAATGTAGGGCGATGGTTCGCAGTTTGGCAAGGTGGACTTGCGAGCTTTGGTGGCATTGCAGTTGCAGTACCCGTTGGCCTTTACCTGAAACATCGTTACTGGAAAACAACTTCACTCGACTCATTTGCTGATGCTCTCATTCCTGCTCTCATTGCCGGATGGGCTCTAGGTCGAGTACTCGGACCACAGTTCATGGTTGACGGTGGCGGTCACCTAACAAACCAGTGGTTCGGAATTCACTACGCGGGTCAAGTTGGAAAACGGGTACCGGTTCCACTCATCCAAGGCGCCGAAGACGCACTTCTCTGGTTGTCACTTCTTGGCGGCTCAAGGTTTATTAAGCAGCCTGGTGCGATTGCTGGCGCAGGAATGTTTGTCTGGGGCATTGTTCGTGCGCTTGATGAAAAATTACTTCTGGGGCAACAGTCTCACTCTGGATCAGTTGGTGTTCAAATCTCAGGAATTGTTCTCAGCGCTGCAGGACTTTTAATTCTTCTTAAAGCACTTCGCACAAAAACTACGAACTAGTTGCGCTTTTTCTTTTTCTTCTGAGCTTCTTTGCGAGCTTGGCGTTGTTCTTTAATTGCTGGGTCGACAACCTTTGGCGTAAAGAATGAGGTGGTTGCAACTACGCCTTCAGGAAGTGGAGGAAGCGAAAACTCAATTCGTTCTTCAAATAATTTTTGACAGTGCGGACCTGCAGGGAACTCTTCTCCAATAGCAAAAGCCATAAGTGCGACAATGTCATCTGTTGTTGAGCCGTTAGCAACTAGTTGATCAATGGCAACTGACATTTGATCAAACGTAGGTAGCTCAGCATTGTCGCCAAGTGCCTCAATGATTTGCTCCATAGGTTCAAGGGCAAGGATTTCAAGAACTGCCTTTACAGCTGCAATTGGTGCTGTTGATGCGAAAGTCTGAACATCGCGCTTTTGCTGCAAATTACGAAGTGGAACGCCAATGACTGGATTGATCTTTCCAGTTGGGCGCAGATCGAGAGTGTCAATAACGCCAAGGACGTTACTGGAACTGATTTTTAGTAGGCCACGACGAACATATTCCGCCGAAGAAATTGAGATAGTCACGTATCTACTTAAGCAGATGTTTGGCTATGACAATGCGCTGAATTTGATTTGTGCCCTCGTAGATCTGTGTGATCTTGGCGTCACGCATAAAGCGCTCTACTGGGAAGTCCTTGGTGAAGCCGTAGCCACCGAGAAGCTGCACTGCATCAGTAGTAACACTCATGGCAGTATCTGAAGCGAATGACTTCGCAGCAGCTCCCAGGTAGCTGAGATTCTGATCAGGATCTCCAGCATCAATTGCGGCACAAGCGGTGTAGACCATTGCACGTGCTGCTTCGGTGCGAATAGCCATATCTGCAAGCATCCAGCGAAGACCCTGGAAGTCAGCGATAGTGCCACCGAAGGCTTTACGGCCCTTCATGTAGTTCCCGGCGTAATCAATTGCTGCTTGAGCAATTCCTACTGCCTGGGCACCAATGGTTGGACGTGATCTGTCGAGGGTATGCATGCCAATTGTGAAGCCCTGGCCAGTGGCACCAACACGATGAGAGTCTGGAACTCGAACATCAGTGAAAATCACTTCACTGGTTGGTGAACCACGAAGGCCCATCTTGTCTTCGTGCTTCGCGAAAGAAACTCCAGGCCAGCTTTTCTCAACAAGGAAGCAAGTGATGCCACGTCCCTTGGCTTCAGGATCAGTTGACGCGAACACTGTGTACGTGTCAGAGACTCCCGCATTAGTGATCCAGTACTTTGATCCATTAAGAATCCAGTCGTCGCCATCTTTTACCGCGCGTGTTCGCATGGATGCAACGTCTGACCCGGCGTCAGCTTCAGAGAGACAGTACGAAGCCTGAATTTCACCAGTGGCAATTCGAGGAAGATACTGATGTTTAATTTCTTCTGAGGCAAAGTTCATGATTGGCAGCATGCCGAGCTTGGAAATAAGAATTGTTACACCCGTTGATGCGCAACCACGTGAAATTTCTTCGGCCATGATTGCTTGAGTAACCATGTCAGCTCCTGCCCCACCGTATTCAGCTGGAATCTGAAGTGAAGGAAGTTCCATTTTTACGCAGGCGTCATAGCTCTTCTGTGGAAAGGAAGCTTCGCGGTCGTAGTGCGCTGCATTCGGTGCGATCTGTTCATCAACAAACCCGTGCATCATGTTGCGAAAAGCACGTTGTTCTTCATTGAGGGAGAAACTCATTTTAATCCTTAGCTAGGGCGTTACTAATTGTGACTGTGTTACAGAATCAACAAACGCACGCTGCTTAACGTAAGAATGACCGAGTCCTGCAAATGCTTCTACTTGCGAACGAGCAATGACTGAAGTTGAACGAAGATCAAAAAGGTCAAGGGCCACGTGAACGTCGCCGAGTGTTGGTCCTCTCCCAATGAGGCTCGCACGCTTCGCAGCAATAAGTCCAATGCCACATTCAACATCGTGAGCATCATCGTGATTCTCGAAGTGCAACTTTGCACATTCATTCTTGGCAATCGTTAGTGCGTAGCCTTCGCCTGGAGCGTGTGTGCCCTGACCTTTGTCAGAACCAAGACTGGCGTGACGTTGCATGCCGGCTTTTTGAGGACGTCCAATCTCAGGGATTGAAGTTTCTGCCGTTAGCCGGACTTCTCCGGCGGCGGGTACTGGTGAAAACGAGGGCTGAGCCATTTCTCTAGGTTAGAACTTTGTGAGGCTCAACAATGCGAAACAACTAGACCCGTGTGAGCCAGCTTTCATACTGAGGTAGTTCGCCTCGAACTGCTGAAAGATAGGTCTTTTGGATTGCCTTCGTTATTGGGCCAGGTGTGCCGTTTCCAACCAAGCGGTCATCAACTGACGCAATTGGAACAATCTCAGCGGCGGTTCCAGAAAGGAATGCTTCATCAGCCAAGTAGAGGTCGTCGCGGCGCATTGACTCAAAAGAAAGTTCGTACCCGAGGTCACTGGCAATCTTGCCAACACTGTCGAGCGTGATGCCACTTAGCGCTCCAGAGCCTGAAGCAGGTGGCGTGATGATCTTGCCATTTCTGACAATAAACAAGTTCTCGCCAGTGCACTCTGAAATGCGACCATCAGTTCCAAGCATGATGGCTTCGTCGTAGCCAGCCTTCACTGCTTCAACCTTCGCGAGGCTTGAGTTCACGTAGCCACCAACGGTCTTAGATGCAGTTGGCATTGAGTTCGGGTAGTGACGTGCCCAAGATGAAATCTTCATGCGGACACCATTTTCAGATCCGTGGTCTCCAAGGTATGCACCCCATGGCCACACCGCAATGATTGTGTTCACCGGTGAGTTGAGTGGGAAAATTCCCATTTCGCCGTAACCGAGGTAAACGAGTGGACG
>CAIKVF010000229.1 GCA_903830745.1 uncultured Actinomycetes bacterium
ACCCTGAATAAGTGGACCAGAACCACTTGTGTTGCCAATTACACCACCCCCGAAGGGTCTGACAATCTTACCTGAGTGCGCCGCTCAACCGCCAGACGGCAAGTTAACGCTGGTAGCAACTGTGCTCCACTGACTCAGCAAGTGGTACCCGAGGACTCGAGCTACGCCAACGCTAAGTGTCTCTTTTAGGTAGTACTTCCAGAGCGAGTCATGCACGGTTGGTGAATTTGGAACTGGTGAAGGCTGAGGCATAAGGCCCTGCGATGAAGCAATAGCCATAGCCCGGTATTCATGAAAAGGATCCGTGACAGTGATTACAGTTTGAATGCTTTTGGCCTGAAGAGCTGGAAGCACTGTGGAAATATTTTGCCATGTGTCATTACCGAAACCTTGGAGGATCCGTGACGCTGGCACACCATGTTTCACGAGCCACGTTTTAGATACTCCAGATTCGGTGTAGACGTCTCCAGGAATATTTCCTCCCGTGACTGCAATCCAAGGGGCGCGTTGTTCATTCCAGAGAACAAGTGCTTGTGTAAGTCGAGCCTCGAGTTCTGGAGATGGGGTTCCATTGTTTTCAGTTGTTCCAAAAACAATGATCGCCTGCGCATTTGATGTTGTGTGGTGGTGACCAGTCATCCATATTTGGAAGAAAGTGAAAACGAAGTAGAGAAAAATTGCGCTAACAATCATGCTGATAATGCGCAGGATGAGTTTGAATGGCCCGAAGATCAAGACACCAACTCCAGCGCTTTCTTAAGACGAGCAATGGTGTTGTCTCTGCCAAGTAGTTCTAGCGATTCAAAAAGTGGCGGGCCAACGAGCGAGCCCGTCACCGCGCAACGAATTGGAGCTTGCGCTTTTCTAAGCACGAGTCCGAGTCCTTCACCGAGTGATGCAACTTCTTCGTGCAGTGTGGCTGCATCCCAGGTGACGTCAGCAAAGCGATCAATTGCTGCCTTAATCATTTCTTGAGCGACAACGTCATTCTTAATGGCTTTAGTGAATGCTGCATCGTCCATAACTGGCTGGTCGTGGAAAAAGAAATCAACCATTGCCGGAATTTCTCCAAGCAGCACAATGCGCTCTTGCACCAGTGGAGCAACCTTGGCGAACAACTCTGCGTTGAAGTCTTCTTTGCTCCATGGCGCTTCACGGTCAGTTGGCTGCCACGCGCTGTCCCAAGGACGAACCCATGGAGCTGAGATTTCAATGAACTGTTCTGCACTGAGCTTTCTGATGTATTCACCATTTATATGGCTCAGTTTCTTAACGTCAAAGAAGGCTGGCGAGTGCGAAACGTCTTCCAGGCGGAATTCCTTGATCATTCGAGATAAGGGAATTATCTCTTCATCGCCATCAGGACTCCAACCAAGCAGCGCCAAGTAATTAACAAAGGCGTCTGGCAAGTATCCCTGGTCACGGTAGGACTCGGTTGCTACTGGGTCTTTGCGCTTAGAAAGTTTCTTTCGCTGTTCATTTACAAGTAAGGGCAAGTGCGCATAGACCGGAAGCGCAACGTTGTCCCCAGTGACTTCATTGAGTGCCGACCAGAGCATCATTTGCTTCGGAGCATTAGGAAGGTGTTCTTCACCGCGAATCACGTGGCTGATTTCATCGTTGCGGTCGTCGGTCACGTTCGCCAGTGCATAGAGCACTACGCCAGAGGACTTTGCGACAATGAAGTCATCAATCACCGAGTTCTGGAATTCAACGTCACCCCGAATGAGGTCGTGAACAACCGTTGATCCACTTTGTGGAGTTTTAAATCGAACACCAGTTTTTTCAGATTTTTCTAGTCCTCGGTCACGACAGTGTCCGTCGTACCCAGGGGTCTTGTTGTCACCCTTTCGCGCTTGAACATCGTCTCCGGTGCAGTCGCAGTAATAGAGGTGTCCCCCAGCTAGCAACTTTGCAACCGCATCTGCGTGCGCTGGTGCATTGTCACTCTGGCGGTCTGGGCCCTGATCGAGGTTGAGACCCAGCCACTGCATGGCAGAAACTATGCCGTCCACCCACTCTTCACGGTTGCGGTCGGCGTCGGTGTCTTCAATACGCAGAATGAAGTAGCCGTCAGGAGACTGGCGAGCAACGAACCAGTTAAAGAGCGCAGAGCGAGCTGAGCCCACGTGAAAGAAACCCGTTGGTGACGGGGCGAAGCGGACACGAGGTCCAGGCATTAACTACTCCTCTAGTGAGATTGCACCGTTAGGACAACCACTCACTGCGGCACGTAAAGAATCGAAAAGTTCTGGACCTGGGTTTTCATTGAGAATGTAGAGATAACCGTCATCGCGGACTTCAAAGACTTCTGGGGCAATGTTCATGCAAACAGCGTTAGAACTGCATTGGTCAAAATTCACGTTGATTTTCATAATTACCCTCCAGGTTCACTATCTATCGTAGTTGCGCAACACCTCAGTGCTGGACCTGTGTACAGTACTGACAGACAACAAAGGATGGCCATGAAAAAGCGCTCAATCGGATCTCTGCAGGTTTCAGAAGTAGGTATTGGATGTAATAACTTCGGGATGCGACTCGACTTTGATGGCACTAAGGCCGTGGTCGACAGCGCAATTGAAAATGGCATCAACTTCTTTGACACCGCCGACATCTATGGCGGGACTAAGTCTGAAGTTCTTCTCGGACAAGCCCTCGGAAGTCGGCGAGCTGACGTGATCATTGCGTCAAAGTTCGGAATGCCTATTGATGAACAACGCTTCGGTGCGAAACCTGATTACGTTCGAAGCGCCTGTGAAGATTCTCTAAAGCGACTCGGCACTGACTACATTGA
>CAIKVF010000230.1 GCA_903830745.1 uncultured Actinomycetes bacterium
GCTCATGAAGAAGGTGGCGAGCGTGTCTTCTCATCTGAAACTCTTGAGTTCAAGGGTGAAGAAGTTCTCCAAGAAATAGTGCTCCGTGATAACACAACTAACGAAGTTGTGACTAAGGCTGTGGACTTTGTGTTTATCGCCGCCGGATTCGTTGGACCAGAACTCGACGAGCTTGGCCTCAACCAGGACCAGTTCGTAACCAACCGTGCAACCCTCTCTGTGACCCCTAATTGGGCCGTAAAGGGCCTAGAGGGTAAGGGGCAAGTATTTGCTTGTGGCGACGCAGTCCGTGGCCAAAGCCTGATTGTGTGGGCAATCGCCGAAGGTCGCGCAGCCGCCTCTGGAATAGATGCCCATCTACAAGGAAAGCCGAGTTCGCTCCCAGCACCAGTTGAGCCGTACAGTCTGTCTTGGTAGTTTCATAATCGCATCAAGATTCAAAACAACACATCTGAAAGCAGTGGGGGAATTATGAAAAGTACGATGCAAAACACACAGTTGCTTATCAGGGACCTGATTAAGCACGGAGAGTTCATCTACGCCGACAAGAAAGTCTTTACCGTCTCTCCAGATGGGGTTGCAGAAGCGACATTCTTTCAAATCTCTAAGCGCGCTGAGCAATTAGCTGCAGCTCTCACCAAGCTCGGTGTGAAAAAGGGCGACCGAGTCGCTTCATTCATGTGGAACAACCAAGCACACATGGAGGCATACATTGCAATCCCGTGCATGGGTGCAGTGCTTCACACACTTAACATTCGACTCTTTCCAGAGCAACTCAGCTACATCATCAATCACGCTGACGATCAAGTAATCATTGTTGACAACACTCTTGCTCCACTGCTCGCAAAAGTACGTGACCAGATTCCTAACGTGAAGCACATCATTGTTCACGGCCCAGAAGGAACTGGTGT
Source organism: uncultured Actinomycetes bacterium (assembly GCA_903830745.1). Lineage (GTDB taxonomy): Bacteria > Actinomycetota > Acidimicrobiia > Acidimicrobiales > RAAP-2 > RAAP-2. Next base: position 912 of record CAIKVF010000230.1, read on the forward strand.
TCTTGGAGACACACTCGACTACGAAACACTCCTCGCTGCAGAAAAGCCAGGATTTGTTTGGCCGGACCTTGACGAGAACGAAGCCGCAATCATGTGTTACACATCGGGAACAACTGGCAACCCTAAGGGTGTTGTCTACTCGCACCGTTCAACATGGCTTCACTCAATGGCTTCAACTTCAGCTAACTCAATTGGACTCAGCGAGCGCGATCGTTGCTTGTTGATTGTTCCAATGTTCCACGTAAATGCGTGGGGTTGTGCCTTCACAGCCTTTATGGCCGGTGTTGAGCTCATCATGCCTCAGATGTTGTTACAAGGTGAACCAATCGTAAAAATGATTGAAGACCTAAAGCCAACAGTGTCACTTGGCGTTCCAACTATTTGGAATGACGTTCTCCGTGTTGCCAACGAAAAGCCTGACGTTGATTTATCAAGTCTTCGTTACTTGCTCGCTGGTGGATCTGCAGTCCCACGCGTACTCATCGAAACATACCGAGACAAGTACGGCATTGACATCATCCAAGGATGGGGAATGACAGAAACGAGTCCTCTGGCTGCAGTTTCAATTCCTCCATTCGGAACACTAAAGGAACAGGAAATTGACTGGCGCGTTAAGGCCGGACGAATTGTTGCTGGTGTAAGGATGAGAGTCACCGCAGAAGACGGAACAGTTCTTCCAAATGACGGCAAGACCGTTGGAGAATTCGAAATCAGTGGTCCGTGGATCACAGGTTCATACTTCGGTGTTGATGATCCTGAAAAGTTCCGTGACGGATGGCTACGAACTGGCGACATTGGAACAATCGACGCGTACGGTTACCTAGTCATTAGCGACCGCACCAAGGACGTTATTAAGTCCGGTGGTGAGTGGATTAGTTCAGTTGAGCTCGAAGGAGCTCTCATGGGTCACCCAGCTGTCTTTGAAGCTGCAGTTATTGCAGTTCCTGACGAGAAGTGGCAAGAGCGTCCAATGGCCTGTGTAGTACTTCGCCCTGGCATGAGCGCAACGGCAGAAGAACTTCAGGAATACCTCTCTCAGCACGTTGCTAAGTGGTGGCTACCTGAGCGCTGGACATTCATTGAGAGTGTTCCAAAGACCAGCGTTGGAAAGTTTGACAAGAAAGTTCTACGTTCGCAGTATGGGGACAACGCACTTGAAGTCATCACACTTGGTTAATGCAGTCATTTGACGAATTAGCTGACGAAGTCTCAAGTATTGAATCTCGAGTCTCTGACGCAATCTATGACGCCCTTCGGGCACAAGTGAACGAAGACGAGCCTGATAACGCAAAAGAACTTGAACGTCGGCTTTCAAAAGTGCGAAGAAGTCTGCAGAAAGCTGAATCGTTACTACGCGGCGCTAGCGACGACTAAGCCCAGGAATTTATTTCATTAATTACAAGTCGAAGACCAACGTAGTTGCGTCCTTCAAAGCTTGCAGTAATTGATTTACCTGACTTAGTGAACTGCGGTGACTTTGAAAGCTGTGGAGTTACGTTTAAGAGGCTCTGAACCTGCGCATCTGTTGGCTCGTTTAATAGATTGATCACAACCTGTCCGGAGCTGAAGCTGCAATCTACGTAGTTTGCGTAGAACCCAAAAATCTCTTCTGCGGCACTCTCAGCTGTAGTGCATAGCTTTACTAATGCAGAGTCTGGCTGACCAATGTAGGCGCCGCCAATGATCTCTGTTTCGAGGAAATCAAGCCACTTGGACCAGAAGGTTCCACCTGGTGCGTCAATCAGCACCACAGGAGCTGGAGACGTCTTTCCAGTGTGGATAAGCGTTAGAACTTCGTAGAGTTCGTCGAGTGTTCCAAAGCCGCCAGGAAGGCATACAAACGCGTCTGCTTCGCGGATCATTGAGACCTTGCGGGTAAAGAAATTCTTAACCGATACAACCTTGTTCGCAACATCAATGAATGGATTCGCATGTTGCTCAAAGGGAAGCTTTATGTTGACTCCAATGGTGTGATCATGACCAGCGCCTTCACTGGTTGCTTCCATAATTCCGCCACCAGCACCAGTAATCGACATCCAGTCAGCCTTGGTCATGATTTTGCCGAATTCTTTAGTGAGCTGATACAGCGAATGTTCTTTAGGAGTTCGTGCGGAGCCGAAAACTAGAACTTTCTTACGAGAGCGCCAAGGGCCAAAAAGTTTGGCAACTAAAAGAAGTTCATCCGAAGCAGTATTTGCGATCAATTGATCAATTTCAAACATAGGAATTATGCAGACAGAGATTTATAGAGTGTGGTGCGTTGCACCAAAGGTCGTCCGAGCGGAGAAACAAGGTCACGTAACGTATCTGCGTTCATCTCTTGTCCGTGCACTGCGCCAGCAGCACGTGAGATGTTTTCGTCCATAAGTGTTCCACCGAGGTCATTTGCACCAGCTTGAAGGATCCGACGAGATCCTTCAACGCCCATCTTCACCCAGCTGACCTGAATGTTATTGATCAACGTTGCGTAGTGAAGTCTCGCAACAGAGTGCATCAATAATGCTTCTCTGAATGTTGGTCCACGTCGTGATTTGCCATTAATGAAAATCGGCGTTGCCATGTGCACGAAGGGGAGTGGCACGAATTCAGTGAATCCACCAGTCTCTTTTTGAAGATCACGAGTTCGAATGAGGTGTGTTGCCCAACTGTCAACACCTTCAACAGCACCAAACATGATGGTGATGTTCGAATTAAGTCCAACACTGTGAGCGGTGCGGTGAACTTCCAGCCACTGATCTGAGTTGATCTTGTCAGGACAAAGAATCTTTCTGACTTCGTCATCGAGGATTTCTGCAGCGGTCCCCGGAAGCGTCTTTAGACCAGCATTCTTTAGACGAGTGAGGTAGGTGGCGAGGTCTTGTTCTGACCTACGAGCACCTTCAAAGACTTCGAGTGCACTGAACGCGTGAATGTGAATCTCTGGTGACCCAGCACGAACTGCTGCAACAACATCGATGTAGTAATCACCATCGAACTTTGGATGGATTCCACCCTGCAGACAGACTTCGGTGGCGCCCTTAGCTTCAGCTTCACGAACTCGTTCACTGACTTCGTCGAGCGTAAGTAGGTAGGGATCTCCTCGAAGGTTGAGCGAGAGAGGGCCCTTAGAGAATGCACAGAAGCGACACTTAAAAGTGCAGACGTTTGTGTAGTTGATGTTTCTATTGATTACGAAAGAAATGTCGTCGCCGACTAGTTGCTTTCTAACGTCGTCAGCCAGTTCATTAATAGCCACAAGGTCTGCGCCTCTGGCACTGAAGAGAGTAATGAGCTCTTCTCGAGAGAAGTCGTATCCCGGCTCGTAGCCACGGAGAATTGCAGAAATGTCACCTGTCTTGGAAGTTGCAATTGGAAGTGCTGGAGGAGTGATGTCTGATCCTGAGAACCAAGAGTCATCTCGAGCAAGTCCAGTCGCATCAGCATGAGCTAATACCTTTGTTCGAACCTTTGAATCTAGGAATTCTTGCTTTTGGTCAATGAACTCTGGGTAGACCGTGAGTCGCGGAGTTAAGTAGAAACCCTTGGCGTCGCATTCGCTCGCGAGTGCGTCAACTGCTGGCCAAGCGCGCTCAGGATTTACGTGATCTGCCGTCACTGGAGAAATGCCACCAAAGTCATCAATGCCAAATGCAAGGAGGCGAGTTGGGTCATCGCTCAAGTTCGGTGGTGCCTGTAGGTGAATGTCGCCAGGAAGAATTAATCGAGCAGCAGCAATTGTCCAGTGGAACTCTGCATCGGATGCGGCTGGTTCATGAGCCATTGCCGTACGAGGTTTCGGAAGAAAGTTCTGAACAATTACTTCTTGAATGTGACCGTATTCCTCGTGAGCGAGTGCAATGGCTTCGAGCGTTGCAATTCGGTCTTCACGTGTTTCACCTATACCAACAAGTAGTCCAGTGGTGAACGGAATTTTCAATTGACCAGCAAAACGCATAGTGTTAAGTCGACGCTGTGGTTCTTTGTCTGGAGCGAGTCGGTGGGCATCGAGTTCAGCAAGTGACTCGAGCATCATTCCCTGTGAAGCGGAGACCTCACGAAGTTGTTCTAACTCGGAGAAATACAGTGCGCCGGCGTTGGCGTGAGGGAGAAGTCCGGTTTCGTCGAGCACTGCCTTTGCAGCAGCTGCGACGTAGTCAACAGTTGACTGGTACCCACGTGCAGCGAGCCACTTTGCTGCTTCGTCGTAACGAAGTTCTGGACGCTCGCCGAGTGTGAAGAGTGCTTCAGTGCATCCTGCGGCTTTTCCAGCAATTGCAACTTCTAGAACTTCTTCTAGCGACATGTAAGGAGATGCCACGTGCGCTGGAGCCTGAGCAAATGTGCAGTATCCGCATCGATCACGACACAACTTGGTTAAAGGTATGAAGACCTTTGGAGAGTAAGTGACTATGTGTCCATAACGTCTACGAGCTTTCGCAAAGGCGTCTGGAGCGAGAGATTCGCCAGTCTCCATGAGGAGGTGCTGGTTGTTGAGCCCTCGAGTAATTGTCATGCGAGCATCCTAGGGCTAAAGACCTAGTACCCGGGCTACTTCGTTCAAGTCATCAACAATCAATTGGGCAACATGGCGCCCACTGTCTTTCATGGCCTTAAAGTCGCTGGCTGCCTGAGCCATGTGTAGATCCTGAAAGGTTGATTCAGGTGTTGACCCAGGGATTACAACATCCTTAGAGGTGGGGCGCAAGATGATTTGAAGAGCCGCAATGTTCTTTGGGCCTCCCTTATGAAGCTGTCCCGTTGAGTGCAGGTAACGAGGGCCGAAGTTAGCAGTAGTTGTTCCGTACTTTTGCTGAACGCTTGACTGAAGTGCACTTAGATCGCTGGCGATACTTAGAGGTCCATAGACCTGCAGCGTTCTGAATGTTGCAGTACGAAAATCATGTTGTAGCTCTTCGGCGTCGAATGGTTCCGAAATCCATTGCACTTCATTTTCAAGTAGTTCGAACACTGCTGTTTTAGCTGATTCAACATTTGGTTGGTTAAATGGATCAACACCAAGATGCCATGCGAGCAGCGCAGCGACTAAGTGATAGTGCTGAATTTGTGAAGGAGAGTATTTCTTAGTTGATGATGTGCACACAGGTATAAAACCACGATCTTGTTTGCCTGTGGTCTCTGCAATCAGCTGCTCGAGCCACATTGCTCCACCAGAAGTAACAGGGTCAGCTGTTAACGAAAAATAGCCGTGACCAAAATTGACATCCGCGGCGTGAATCGCAGCTTCCTCAAAAGCCAGAGCAACAACATTTTCATTCAAGAAAGAACCTGCGAGTTCACTACGTAGTGACGCAGGAGTCCACCCCGCATACAGTGCGGGAACTAATCCGAAGGGCGAGAGGGCAGAAAATCTGCCGCCAGTATTCACATCACCATCAACAACCAAGCAACCGAGTTTTTCACCTAATACTGAGAGTGGTGTGTTGGGGTCAGTAATTATTACAAGGTCCTGAGCATCGAGTCCATTGTCAAGTGCGTATGCAAGAAGACTGAGTGTCTCAACAGTGGCACCAGACTTCGATGCAGCAATGACAGTCACATTATTGAACGAAACTTCGGCGATTGAATCAGGATTCGAAGTATCGAGAACAAGAAGGTTTGATGACTGCACTGCTTCTGCGAAAAAGAGCCCGGGTCCTGCAGATCCACCTACCCCTAGAAGAATTGTTTTCTCATGGCGACGGGGAAGCTTTGCTGAAATGTCATCAAGCCAGTCACCGAAATACATTTCGGGGTGGCGAAGCCATCCGAGCGAGTTCTGAGCACTTGAGCCTTCAAAGAGTGAAGGATCTCCCTTCAGTATCCGTTGAATGATTTCCGAATTAGACATCAGTTAGCCGTTGACTTTGTCAGCAACTGTTTTTAGAAGATCTGCGTAGGAGTCAATGAAGCTCTGAACACCATCGGCTTCGAGCTTGTCAGTAATTGCACGTAGAGAGATGTCACTAGGAAGTTCATAGAGAAGCGAAGCGGTCTTAACAATGCTCGCAGCGTTGAGAAGTAGCGAAGTCGAAAAGTTCCCATGATCGAGAACGCCTTCGAGTGTTGGATCAGGCATCGTGTTCACCGTCTCGTCAGCCGCAATCGAGTCAACGTAGAGAAGGTCGTAGTACGTAGGGTTCTTAATTGCAGTTGAGGCCCAGAGAGGGCGTTGCACCTGAGCGCCGTCTGCAATGAGCGACTTTGCTCGAGATCCGTTAATTCGCTCTAGGTAGAGGGCGTAGGCCGCTGCAACTTGAGCATTGGCAGTGGTTCCACGACGTGCGTCACCTTCTGGGAGAAGTGCATCAACCGCAGCGTCAACTCGCGAAACAAAGAATGAAGCGACACTTCCAATAGATGAAAGGTTGTGGCCATTCTTCTTCGCTAGCTCAAGACCCTCCATCCAGGCGTCTAAAACCTCTGAATAGCGTTCAGTAGAAAAAATAAGCGTGACATTTACATTTATCCCAGCACCGAGTACTTGCGTGATTGCTGGCAGGCCCTCATCAGTTGCAGGAATTTTGATCATTACGTTGCTTCGATCAACTGCGGAGTTCAGTTTCAACGCTGCTGCGATTGTTCCTTTTGTGTCGCGAGCTAGACGGGGAGAGACTTCCAAAGAGACAAAGCCGTCACAGTAACGATGCTTCTTGGCGTGAAAGTCAGAACACGAAGAATCATGAACACCTTTAAGAACATCGCAGGCTTCTCGAACATCAACAACCGCGAGTTCTTCAAACAACTCTTCAACATCCTTGCCCTTAACTCCAGCAAGAAACTCGTCGTAGGCGGAGCTTGTTGCAAATGCTTTAGCGAAGATTGCTGGGTTAGAGGTAACACCGCGAACACCTTGTTCAACTAAACGCGCGAGTGTGCCGTCATTAAGCCAGTCCCTGCGGATGTTGTCAATCCAAGGGCTCTGTCCGTAGTCGTCAAACAGTGAATTCAGTGTGGTCACTTTTTCTCTCCAAGAACTCTCTCGACGTGTGAAACAACAGTTTGTGCGTTGATGTTGAAGTAATCAAACACATAGGAGCCGGGTGCTGAGATTCCAAAGGTGTCAATACCAATTGCTTCATCTACATACTTAGTCCATCCAAGCGTTGCTCCGGCTTCAAGCGAGACTGAAGGAATTGAACGACGAAGTACGGACTTCTTGTAGTCAGCTGATTGCTCTTCAAAACAGGTCCAGCAAGGTAGTGCGACTACTCGAGTTGAGATTCCCTTGGCGAGAAGATCTTCTTGGGCCTTTAGACAGTGTGCAACCTCAGATCCCGTAGCAACAAGAGTAAAGACCGCGTCATCGCGTTCACGAAGTACGTAGCCACCATTTCTCGCTCCGACAGATGACGCTTTTGCATCATCGCCACCAAGTACAGGCATGTCTTGTCGTGAAAGGATCAGTGCCGTTACAACTGGCTTCTTATCGCTGAGGTAGTGCTCGACGAGGTTTAGTGTCTCGTTCGCATCAGACGGGCGAACTACGTGAATTGTTGGCATGACACGAAGTGCCATTAAGTGTTCAACCGGTTGGTGTGTAGGACCATCTTCGCCAACACCAACTGAGTCGTGGGTGAAGACGTACATAACTCCAGCGTGACTTAATGCGGAGAGTCGAATTGCAGGTCGCACGTAGTCACTAAAGACAAAGAACGTTGACCCGAGTGGACGTATGCCACCGTGCAGTGCTTGACCCACCATCACTGCGCCCATTGCGAATTCACGAATTCCGTAATAGATCTGACGGCCGCCAGGATTGTCGTGTGACTGAGCAGAGGAAGCGTTAAGAAGCACTCCGGTGTTGTCAGTTAGGTCAGCAGAACCAGCGGTAAGACCCTTGGTCTGAGGCGCAAAGACGTCCATGGCGCGCTGCATGGCTTTTCTTGTCGCAACATTGGTGCCACCTTCATACAACTCAGGTTTAGTTGCAAAAACACCAGCACCGTTTGTTTTAAGTTGCTCCAGGAATGCAATACCTTTTTCGCCGCTCGCAGCAATACGTGCATCCCATGCTGCTCGAAGTGCACGATTTGTTTCGAGGGACGCCACCATCTGCGAAGGAAGCTCAGAGTCAATGTGGAACGCTTCGTTAGGAACTCCTAGTAGTGCTTTGGCTTCACTAATCACGTCAGCGCTAAAGATTGATCCGTGAGCGTCACGCTTGTCCATCATTGCTGGCGATGGATAGCCAATGTGTGAGCGAACAACAATAAGTGTTGGACGAGAAGTTTCTGCAATCGCAGCGCGAGTTGCAGCCTCGAGTGCATCGAGGTCGTTAGCTTTTTCACCAACATTGATCACGTGCCATCCGTATGAAGCAAAACGTGCTGGTGCATCGTCACGCATTGCAATTTCAGTTGGACCATCAATGGTGATGTGGTTGTCATCGTAAAAAACTGTGAGCTTGTCGAGGCCAAGAGAACCAGCGAGTGACGCTGCTTCGTGACTAATACCTTCTTCGAGGCATCCGTCACCAGCAATTACCCACGTGCGGTGATCAACAAAGTCAGTGCCGTAGTCAGAACCCAAGATTCGTTCTGCAATAGCCATACCCACACCGTTTGCAATGCCCTGACCGAGTGGTCCAGTTGTTACTTCAACAGTGTCGGTGACGCCATTTTCTGGGTGACCTGGGGTGCGAGAGTGTGGTTGACGGAATGCTTTTATGTCTTCGATTTGTACGTCATAACCAAACGAGTGCGCGAGTCCATATTGCAACATTGACGCGTGACCGCACGACAAAATGAACCGGTCACGGTCACTCCACTTTGCGTCCGTGGGATCGTGTCTAAGAACTCGTGAGAACAGCATCACGCCAAGAGGGGCGAGCGCCATGGCAGTTCCACTGTGTCCAGATTTAGCAGCGGCAGGAGCGTCCATGGCCAAGGCTGCAATTTCTCGTATTGCACGACCTTCGAGTTCTGATGCGCCCTTAAATAATTCGTCAGTCATGCACTAGACAGTAGTGAATTTGGGCCTTCAGATTTGGGAGCCTTAACGGGTAGCCTTGTGTCATGGCCTTACAAATTCCACCTAATTGCGACCTAACGCTCGGACTCACGTGCGTTGACAAGAGCGTCCCTGGTCAGACCGTGTGGACAATGAAGGTGGACGAACGTTTTCTAAACCCCGCCGGGATAGTTCAAGGTGGTTTTATCGCCGCAATGCTCGACTCAGCCATGGGAGCGAGTGCCGTCACTGGAGCAGGGAAGAAGAACATTTCAGTTGCAAATACTGAGATGAAGGTCTCGTTTTTGCGTCCAGCAAAGCTCGGATCAACTCTCACTTGCACCGCTCAAGTACTAAAGCCGGGCAGCGTCATCTCATTCTTGGAAGCAAAAGTGACAGACGAGGCGGGACAACTCATTGCTACCGCTAGTTCTTCATATCTAATTAAAGAACGCTCTGAGTAGGATTAGGTCATGGAAAAGTCATCCTGGCGCAAGTTCCTTCGAGGAGCATCTCTTCAAAAAGACATTGAAGACATAAAAGACCTCGCGGTTCGCTACATCAAAGAAGAAACCGTTAAGCCAGTTAAAGACCTAGGCCGCTACATGCTCTTTGGGGCAATAGGCAGCCTCTTCGTTGGGGTTGGAACAGCACTACTTCTCTTTGGCCTTCTTCGATTCCTGCAAAATCAGTTCACAGTTCTAAACGGCTCGCTTTCTTGGATTCCGTATCTGATTGTTGCTGGTGTTAGCGCAGTTGTTCTTGCACTCACGGCATGGAGAATCTCCAGTGGCGTTGCTAAGCGTCGTCTCGAGAAGTGATCATGCGAGACAAGTCAGAAACTCGTAAAGAGCTCGAACAATCTGTTCGATCACTCCTTCCTGAGGATGTTTCACTCGGTGAAAAAGCAGACGGAGAAACTCCGAACATCGCAGCTATTGGTCTTGGTGGACTCTTCACTGGTTACCTTTGGGGATTTCTTCGCGGTCGTAAATCAGGCAAGGCTCGTCGTTGATTCTTAAACGTATATTTCGAGTTCTCCTTGCGTCGTCAGTCGGTCGTGCATGGGCACAAAAGTCACCTAAGTGGCTCAGCGTTGCTGCAGGTATTTTGTTGTTCCGGTTCATTGATAAGCGCGCTGCAACTTCTGGTGCTCAAAAGAAAAAAGGGAAGCACGCATGAGTAAGGCCATTCTTCAAGCAGGCGAGCGCGTCATGCTCATTGATGCCAAAGATCGTCAGTACTTAATAACTCTTAAGCCAGACGCTGCGTTTCATACCCACGCTGGCATCATCCAGCACAACGACGTGATTGGCGCAGTTGAAGGATCACTCATCAAGGGCAATACCGAGCGAAGCTTCCTCGTTGTTCGACCAACGCTTTCTGAAGTCATCTTGAAGATGCCACGTGGGGCACAAGTGATTTATCCAAAAGACCTTGGGACAATTCTCATGCAGGCTGACATTGGCCCCGGAATGCGTGTCTTAGAAGCTGGTGTTGGATCCGGTGCGCTTTCTATGACGCTGCTTCGAGCAGGAGCATTGATCACTGGATACGAGATCAGAGAAGATTTTGCAGAGCACGCGAAAAAGACAGTGCGTGAATATCTCGGTGACGATGTTCACTACGACATTCACATCCGCGACGTGACACTTGGAATTGATGAAGTAGACCTCGACCGAATAATTCTTGACATGCCTGAGCCATCACTTGTTGTTGAGCACGCAGAGAAGGCTCTTAGGCCTGGTGGCATTCTGCTGGCGTATCTTCCGACAATTAATCAAACGCAACTGTTTCGCGAAACGTTACGTAAATATCAATTCGGTCTTGAAGAGACGGTTGAGATTTTTAGACGTACGTGGCACATTGATGGAAGATCAGTTCGTCCAGATCACCGAATGGTTGGACACACAGGATTTCTTACTTCAGCACGCCGACTCGTAGGTCGACCACAGAAGGACTAGTCCTTTTCAATAAAGATGCATTCGCCAGGGCACTCTTCTGAGGCCTCAACAACTGCTTCTTCAAACTCCGCCGGAACAACAGCAAGTCCTTCGGCGCCACCGGGTGAGTCTTTTACTTGACCGTCTTGCTTAACGTAGGCGAGGCCGTCGTCAAGGAGTGTGAAGACAGATGGACAAATCTCTTCGCAGAGTCCGTCTCCTGTGCACAGATCTTGGTCGATCCAAACCTTCATTAAATGCCTCCGTGGCCTAAGTGATTCATTTACTTTAGCGGGAACTTTGACTCACCAATAACTTTGAAACCGGTCAATAGTTCCCCTAGGGTAAAGAAATGGACCGCCACGACGAGAATCAACCCGAAAACAATGAAGACCAGATTGTCGTCTTAGGCGCACAAGACTTCGTACTCAACAACATTGATCAAGCCAACCATCGCATTGAGGTGCTCGAAGAGCAGCTCCTCGAAGCCAGGGGACAACTGTCGCAGACTCGTTCGAACAACGAGAAGCTCACGATGACTATTCAACAGACTCGCGATCAGATTGCAAACCTTCGAGAAGAAGTTGAGAAGCTCACACAACCACCTGCGGTCTATGGAACATTCATTGCGTTTAATGATGACAACACCGTTGACATCTACGCGCAGGGAAGAAAAATGCGCGTCTCAATACTTCCTGGCATTACAACTAGTGATGTTCACCGCGGTGATGAAGTTGTGCTCAACGAATCCTTCTCCGTAATTGCCGTTCGTGCATCTGACGGTCAAGGTGAGGTTGTGACCGTTAAGGACGTTCTCGATGAGCGTCGCGTTCTGGTTTATGGTCGTGCCGATGAAGAACGGGTAGTCGAGCTAGCGCAGTCGCTTAAAGAGACCAAACTCCGTGCTGGTGATGCGTTGCTCTTAGACACCAGGTCAAACCTCTTGGTGGAGAA
>CAIKVF010000231.1 GCA_903830745.1 uncultured Actinomycetes bacterium
CTGTGTGACGATGACTACGAACAATTAGGTGTTGTTAACTCTGACCTCAGGTCTTCCTGGGATCACTGCTCTGCACTTGTTCTAGAAGCAGAGAAACAGGGTTTTGATTCTGTGCTGCTGCCTTCTGGATACGCACTAGGACTCGATACAACAACAATGTCGGCCGCGCTCGCTAGAGCAACGTCGAAGATTCGCCTGCTCACTGCAATTCGCACTGGTGAAAACTGGCCACCGCAATTAGCTCGCCAAATTGCAACACTGCAGCATTTATCTGACGACCGTATTGACATCAACATCATCTCGAGTGACCTCGCTGGTGAAGAACTCGCCAGTGGTCCCAGGTATCAGCGAACTCTCGAAGTCATGGAAATTCTTGATGCGCTCGGAACAGGCAGAAGTGTCTCGAGACACTCAGACTTCTTTGAGCTCGATGTAGATCCACCTCGTATTGCGACTGGGAACCGACCTGCGTTTTACTTCGGTGGACTGAGTGACCCAGCAAAAGACGTGGCTGCACGTATGGCTGACGTCTATCTCATGTGGCCAGATACCACTGAGAACATTGCTGCGCTTATTGATGAGATGCGCATACGTGCTTCTGAATACGGCCGAGTACTTCGCTTCGGATACCGAGTGCACGTCATTGTTCGAGAAACTGAACAAGAGGCACGTGACGCAGCTGAATTCCTCGTGGCTGAACTGGATGATGAAATAGGTCGCGCCATAAGAGAGCGTTCACTCGACTCAGGATCAGTTGGTGTTGCTCGACAGAGCGAACTTCGCGACCAGTCCAGCGACGACGGCTACGCAGAGCCAAACCTCTGGACGGGGATTGGCCGCGGTAGGTCAGGCTGTGGTGCAGCAATTGTTGGCTCAGTTGACCAAGTTGTTGCAAAGATTGAGGCGTATCAAGAACTTGGAATTGAAGCACTTGTTTTGTCGGGGTACCCACACATTGATGAGTGCAAGCGCTTTGGTGAGTTAGTACTTCCGAGACTTAGTCACGGACCGCTGCACTAAAGGTATTCAGCAATCTCCACGACGCGATTTTCGTCGATTGCCCGGTGAGCTGCAGCTCCCATAACAACACTCCAGAAACCATCCTCGGCATTAACGAGCGCCGGTGTCTTGTTCTCAACTGCACGCTTTAGATCGAGATGTTCAAGGAAGCTCGCACCGTGGTGGAATCCTTCAACAAGAACTTCTTCGTTGATGACGATTTCTTCTTTCACACCTTTTGTCCAGCCTTTACGAGCTCCGGTTCTCACTAACCCGGTAGGGAGGAATGCTTCAACCTTGCCTTCGGTGCCAACAATGGTTAGCTCTTCAGTGTTCGTGGTGCCTTCAGCGAACATACAGAGATCAAGGGAGCTGCGGATCCCATTTTCGAACTCAACAATGACGTAGGCGTTGTCAAGAATATCTGGGGTGCGACCGTCGTAGTTCTCGTTTAGGTGGTTATGAGACTGGGCACCAGATGCCATGACTCGCACGGGGTTGCTCTGTGCAATGAGGCGCATCAGATCAAAGAAGTGACAGCACTTCTCAACGAGTGTTCCGCCAGTGTTTTTAGAGAAACGGTTCCAGTTGTCAACCTTCACGAGGAATGGGTGACGGTGCTCTCGCTGAGCAATCATTACAACGTCACCGAGCTCACCAGACGAAGCAATTTGAATTGCCTTAGCTACTGGTGGCATGTAGCGGTATTCGAGTCCTACCCAGAAAACATTCGAGTAGGAGAGTGCGAGGTCGCGAATAACTTTGGCGTCACTTACTTCAGTGCACATTGGCTTTTCAACAAAGATTGCCTTGCCAGTTTTCATGACATCGTCAAGAACTGCACGGTGAGTGAAGTTAGGCGTTGAGATTACGTAGACATCACAGATGTCGGCTTTTAGAAGCTCGCGGTAGTCGCTAAACGTTTCAAGCTTTCTGCCCTCAGCAGTTGTGCGAGCTTGCTCGAGTGATCCTTCAAAAGTGTCTGCTGCTGCGACAACTTCAACGCCTTCAATTGCATTTAGGTTTCGCTGGTGCTCAAGGCCCATCATGCCGGTGCCGAGGAGTCCGTAGCGAAGAGTTTCTGCCATGAGGAAATACTACGAGTTACGAGCGATGAGGATTAAGGAATTCTCTAAGTTCTGCAGCGTTTTCTTCAAGGTCAAACATGCTTGATTCACGGGCTACATCAAGGAGTTCCTCGACAAAGATTTCGTGAGCTCCGAATCTGGGGTCTTCATCAGTCTTTCTAACGTAGAGAATGATGAATCTCGCGTCACGTCCATCAGCCTTTCGACGCATAACTCTTCCCATGCGCTGAATCATTTGACGACGCTGTTTCGATGACGCCACAATGATTGCGAGGTCGGCGTCTGGAACATCAACACCTTCTTCAAGAGTCTGTACTGAAGCCAGTGCGCGTAGTCGTCCTTCTTCAAAGTCAGTCATGATCTGATCTCGCTCAGCGCTATCAATGTCTGAGTGGTGCACGCCAATGAAGACGCCGCGCTCATACAAGTTTTCTTTGATGGCATTTGCTGATTTAATCGACTGAGTAAACAGAAGCGTCCGGTCAGCGTCGGCGATTGCACCTGTGAGTTTGGAAATAGCTTCTTGCTTCGAAGGTGTTTCTGCCAGCATTTCTTTCTTCTTTCGCCACAGCGTCAGCCAGCGATTAGCGAGCATTCCCTCACGTGCTTTTCCTTGCTTAGTGAGCCTCACGACGTCATCTAGAAAAACACTGAATGGTCCTTGGCGAACGCCGCAGTCACGGATCAACTTCTTACGAGCCTTAGAAAGCTCTTTCACAATGATGTCGTACTGTGCCGCCTCTTCTTCGGTGAAGTCAACACCCACAAAGGCAACTCGAACGTTGGCAATAACGCCGTCATCGATTGCGCGCCTGTAGCCGAGACGGTATGCAATGTTCTTGAAGTAGGGGAGAAGAATTGTCTCATGAGCGTTATCAAGGCGTTCGTGCGTTGCAGAAAGACCGAGTCTCTTTACGAACCGGTCATCGAGTGCTTCTTGGTTCTTTTCAGATCCACTGCGGTGGCATTCGTCAACAATCAGTAGTCCTTCAGCGCCACCAAGAATGAATGCTCTGGTTCGAGCTGATGCCAGAACGGCAATTACAACGTTGTGGCGATCGAGGTTGTCATCGTGACCATCGCCAACGAGGCCAATGCGTGCGTCTGGGAGAAGGGAATGAACAACTTCCACCCACTGGTGGAGCAAGACAATGGTTGGAACAAGAACAACTGTTTTGCCACCAGATTCGAGGTGTTCTTTAAGCGCAGCAATAGCGAGGCGAGTTTTACCAGCACCCGTTACCGCGTCAATGATTCCGCTGTGGCGGTAAATCTTCCAGCTCTCGAGTGCTTCTTGCTGCCATGCGTAGAGACCAAGTGGATTACTTTCATCGGTTGATGGTGCTGCGTACTCAAGTCGTTCTATGGGTTCAGACTTAATGAACCGTTTCATGACCTCAGGGTCAATGAGGGCTTCGTCGTAGGGATTTTCTCCGACTTCGTCGGGATCAATTCGAATTACTCGCTCGCTAGTAACAATGACTTGGTCGTCTTGTTCTTCTGGCTCGACAATTAGGTCAGCATTCTCACTTAAGTACCAGCGTGGGCGAGTGTCTTTGCTACGAGTGAATGACTTCTCGTGATAGAGAATTGGATTCAGAACTGACTTGTGGACACCTAACTTGCGACCGAGCTGCTTGGCATCTTGGCCGGGCTCTTCGGCGAGCAGGGCGGAAATGGCCCTCAGCAGTTCATGCTTGTCGGTGTTATCTGTAGATGTCATCAGTTCATTCTCTTGCATGCTTTAAAGATACGGATGGGGTGTCACACCCACTGGGCAGTCTTATGGGGTGGCAATTTTCCACGCTAAGTGAACCTACAGTGAGAATGCATGAATGAACGGCTTTTAACCCCATCAAAAATTACGGCCTGGCTCGAATGTGGCCACTTCCTGACCCTGCGCAACCAGGCTGATGCTGGAGTAATTGAAGTAACGCAGCGCCCCATGGGATCTCTCGCAGACCTCCTCGTTGAAAAGGGAACTACCCACGAACGAGACTGCTTGAGCGATCTTGAAAAGCAGGGCAAGTCTGTTTATTCAGTTCCTGGAAGAAACCCAAACGAGAACTTTGCGCAGTGGGTGGAGCGAGTTTCAGACACGCTTGATAAGGGCTACGACGTTATCTACCAAATGCCATTTATTCATGAAGGCATTCGAGGAATTGCTGACTTCCTGCTTCGCGTTGACGCTGAAGATGGCTTCAGTCAGTACGAGCCCATTGACGCGAAGTTAACGAGAAGTGAGGGAAAGCCCGGACACGTTCTGCAGCTCTGCTTCTATTCAGACGCTATTCGTGCACTGACTGGAAAGTCTCCCGAGAAGATTCACCTCTGGCTCGGATCTGGCGAGATGGAAACACTCGTTGCTGAGCAGTATGCGCCGTACTGGCGACGACTCAGACTTCAGCTCGCTGGACTACTCAATGAAGAGACTCCAGAAGCAACTTCACCTGAGCCATGCTCGCACTGCGAGATGTGCGAATTCGCTGATCGCTGCGAAAAGCAGTGGCGAGACGCCGACTCACTTATTTATGTAGCAAACATTCGACCAAGCGAACGTCAAGCATTCGCAGACGCTGGCATTGCCACACTGGTGGAGCTCTCAACACGAAACACACCCGTTGCTGATGTGCACGACGAGAAGCTACAAAGACTCACTCGTCAAGCTGCACTGCAGGTTCAGTCACGTACTCACCCAGATGACCTTCCAGCATTTGAACTCGTAGAAGCTACTGAAGATCCCGTTTACGGTCACGGCTTTAGTTTGATGCCAGAACCTAATGAAGGTGACATCTTCTTTGACTTTGAAGGCCACCCTTTCTGGACGGCAAAAGATGAACTCTTCTTCCTGTCTGGCCTTTACCTAGTTAACGAAAAGGGTGAGTGGGGCTACGACGCCATCTGGGCGCACAACCTTGAGCAGCAAAAGAAGATGATCAAAGATCTTGTGGAGTTTTTCTCACAACGTCGAGAGCAGTATCCGAACTACCACGTGTATCACTACAACCACACTGAACGCTCTTCACTTGAGCGTCTCACTGCTGGCACTGAATCAGAAGTACTCTTTGCGCACCTCATTGAAGGTGGGCTCTTTGTCGACCTTTATAACGTTGCTCGCAATGCACTCGCAGTTGGAACAGAGTCCTACGGCCTTAAACACCTAGAGAAGCTTTCTGGCTTCACTCGTCACGGTGACATTGAAGGTGGAGCTGGTGCCGTTGTTGAATACGAAGAGTGGATGAAGACCGGTGACGCCAAAATCCTCGACAGCATTGCTGGATACAACGATGACGACGTGCAAGCAACGAAGGCACTGCGCGACTGGCTCATTGGCCAGCGCCCCATTGAGCTTGAGTGGCGTGAACCCGTTATGGATGTGCAAGAGTACGAACTTGACACCGATGAGCTTGTAGAACGCCTCAAGAATTTCGGAGAAGATTCACCAGAAGCACTGCTCGCAGACCTCCTAAATTACTGGCGAAGAGAGCGAAGTGCGTACACCACTCCGAAGTTCATTGAGTGTGCTTCAGACTTCGGAACTCTTTACGACAACCCAGAATTCATTGCGAACCTCTCACTCATTTCACCCATTGAATCAACACACAACCGCACAGGTTCTGAGATTAAGCAGGCAATCTTCACGTGGAGTGGACAGTCTCTAAGCCCAGCGTTTACCAAGCAAGTAAACGTTCTCTTTACGGGTGTGGGTGTGGAACACGGCTACGGCTACATCAAGGAATTCGATCTTGAAAACCGTACCCTCACTATGACGTGGCCAGAACCTCATGATGCTTCAGGGTCAGTTCCTTCAGTACTCACCATTGATGATTACGTATCGCCACGAGATAAGCCGGGCGTGTTGTTTCACCTCGCAGAACAAATTCTTGATGGCACAGTTGTCAATCCACCGAACCCAGTTTCCATGGCGCTTCTTGCAGGGGCTCCGCCAAAGTTCACCAGTGGCAATGGACCAAAGAACGGTCTCTTCAGCGAAGACCTCGATGAGATGCAGCGCTGGGCTGTTGAACTTGATGAGAGCTACGTTGCTATTCAGGGCCCACCAGGAACTGGAAAGACCTACAGCGGTTCACACATTATTTACTCACTCATCAAAGCGGGAAAGCGCGTTGGTATCACTGCAATGAGTCACGCAGCGATTGACAACTTGATGAACGCGACGTACGAACTCTTTAAAGAACATGATGAGCTTCACTTGGTGCAAATTCTTCGTCAAGGATCAAAGCCAAAAGAAGGCGCACTATCGGGAGTTAAGTACAACCCCAAAGGCGAAGACCTAGAGAGCAGCAAGTTCAACTTGCTTGCAGGAACAACCTGGATGTGGTCGCGTCCAGGACTTCGCGCGTACCCAGTTGATGTTCTGGTAGTTGATGAAGCAGGACAGCTTGCACTTGCAGACGCAATTGCTGCAACGAACGCTGCGCGTAATTTGATCCTTCTAGGTGACCCGTTACAACTTGCACACGTGTCACAAGCAGAACATCCAAATGGATCAGGTGCAAGCGTGCTCGAGCATGTCCTAAAAGGACACGCAACGATTGCACCGAGCGACGGTGTATTCATTTCTGTAACTAGAAGAATGCACCCTGATGTTTGTGCATTTATTTCCGGACAAATTTACGAAGGTCGACTCACTAGTCATGCGTCGTGTGCAGTGCAGAACACCGACGTTGGCACCGGGCTTAGATGGCTCAACGTTGAACACGAAGAATGCTCTACAGAATCACAAGTTGAAGCAGACGTCGTTGCTGCACAGATCAGGTCCATGCTTGGAACGAAGTGGACGAATCAAAAGGGGGAGCAGTGGAAGTTAGAGCCACGCGACTTCATGGTGGTGGCTCCATACAACGATCAAGTGAATTTGATTAAGACAATGTTCAGTCGTGATGAACAACTTCGCGGTGTGCAAGTTGGAACAGTAGATAAGTTCCAAGGACAAGAAGCTCCAGTTGTATTTTTTACAATGACAACATCA
>CAIKVF010000232.1 GCA_903830745.1 uncultured Actinomycetes bacterium
CAGGTGGCAATAAAAATGAAAGATTCTCAATGAGCAATTTTTCATCAAAGCTCTTTACTAGGTCGGTGGCGTTTACAACCGTGTCACCGAGACGTGGTCCTGGCGGAATTATGATTTCTAATTTGTCAGCACGACGTTCAGAAGATTCAGATTCAGCAACGAGTTCATTAAACGATGTGAGACGGGCTTTGCCTTTGCTCTGTCGTGCTCGTGGAGACATACGAATCCATTCGAGCTCTCGCTCGAGTGCAGCTTGGCGAACTTTGTCAGATTTTACTTCTTGAGCAAGTCGCTCTTGCTTTTGTTCGAGCCATGATGAGTAATTACCTTCCCACGGAATTCCATGACCACGGTCGAGTTCCAAAATCCAGGATGCAGCATTGTCGAGGAAGTAGCGGTCGTGCGTAATAGCAACAACTGTTCCTGAGTAGTCCTGCAACGTGCGCTCTAGCCACGCAACTGACTCAGCGTCGAGGTGGTTTGTAGGTTCATCAAGTAGAAGTAAATCAGGCTTAGAAAGAAGCAAGCGGCAAAGTGCCACGCGACGCTTTTCTCCACCTGAGAGTTTTGTGACGTCAGCGTCAGCTGGTGGAAGTCGAAGTGCATCCATTGCAATGTCGAGCGTGCGCTCTAAGTCCCAGGCGTTTACGGCATCAATTTTTGTTTGCAGATCAGACTGCTCGCTTAGTAACGCATCAAAGTCAGCGTCCGGGTCTGCCATTGCGGCACACACTTCATTGAAACGAAGTAGGAGGTCACGTTGTTCTGCAACTCCATCAGCGACGTTCCCAACTACATCCTTTGTTGGATCAAGCTGTGGTTCTTGGGGCAAGTAGCCAACGGTGAATCCAGGAGTGAGTCGTGCTTCACCAGTAAAACCGTCGTCTAGTCCCGCCATGATGCGAAGTAGTGATGACTTACCCGAGCCGTTGCCGCCAATTACTCCAATTTTTGCCCCTGGATAAAAGGACAAGTTGATCCCCTTAAGCACTTCTCGGTCCGGTGGATAGAAGCGTCGGAGGTCTCTCATTGTGTAAATAAATTGTGCGGCCATGTATCAAGTGTTACGCAAATCACACACTCGTGTCATTTCCTATCGCTCAAGCGAAGAATCTCCACCATTACTATTGAGGAATGACCACCACTCAATCAACCGAACACCGCCACGCTCCAGACTGGATCGTTCTCTTAATTGCATTAATTGCCCAGTTCATGGTGGTACTTGACGTATCAATCGTGAACGTAGCCCTACCAACAATGCAGCGCTCGCTACACTTCTCGCTTTCAAATGCGCAGTGGGTGATTAATGCCTACGTCCTTACCTACGCCGGTTTCCTTTTACTTGGTGGGCGTGCTGCTGACCTCTTTGGACGTCGCCGTGTTTACTTAAGCGGACTATTTGTATTCGTTCTCGCAAGTCTCGGGGCTGGGTTCGCACACAATGCATCACAAATGATTGCGCTTCGCGCTCTACAAGGTGTCGGCGCTGCGATTCTTTCTCCAGCGACACTCACAATTATTGTCACCACGTTCCAGGGGCCACGCATGCCAAAAGCGATTGGTGCATGGAGCGCAGTAGCGGGAGCAGGCGGCGCCTTTGGAACAATCATTGGTGGACTGCTCACTGGTTACGCCAATTGGCGATGGATTTTCTTTATCAATATTCCTATTGGACTTGGTGCCGCGTTCCTCGCAATGAAGTTCTTGCAAGAAATGCGTAAAGCTGACGACAAGGACAAGCTCGATGTCACTGGTTCAATTCTTATAACTGGTGGGCTCGCCAGCATCATTTTCGCGATTGTTCGTTCAACAGAAATTGGCTGGGGCGCCAAAGCAACCATCGAGTGGTTCATCTTTGGTGGGGCTGGCCTGCTTGCCTTCATTATCTGGGAAGCAAAAGCAGCGAGTAATCCACTCGTGCCATTTCGAATTTTTAAATCACGTTCACTTACGGTGGCGAACATTGTGATGTTCCTTATTGGTGGAGTCTTCTTCGGTTTCTGGTATTTCCTCACCTTCTACTTCCAAGCAGTGCTTAGATACGACGCGGTGAAAACTGGATTTAGTTTCTTGCCTATGGCGGTAGGCATCATCATTGGAGCTCAGATCAGCTCACGCATCATCCACAAAATTGGTGTTCGACCTGTTGTCTTCGCCGGAGCAATTGTCTCGACTGCAGGATTCTGGTGGCTAAGTTACATAACCACAACGAGCCACTACTTCCCTGGCGTAATTGTTCCATCTGTGCTCTGCACATTTGGTATTGGACTTCTCTTTTCACCACTCGCGACCGCCGCAACTGCGCAGGTGGACCGCGCCGATGCGGGACTGGCATCTGGAATTCTCAATACCTCTCGCCAGATTGGCGGTTCACTTTCATTGGCAATTATTGGAACACTTGCTGCGAGTCGAACTGCATCACTTATCCTGTCCAAACATTCAGACAACTTCGCTCTCACAGCCGGTTATCAAAGGGCGTATGAAATCTCAGCGATCATCACTACGATCGGATTTTTAGCAGCATTCTTTATCCCTAAAACTGCTGGTCAGCACCACTAAAACTTAGTTGCGCTGAAACGGAACTCCGTCGGCTGCGGGTGGACGAATTCGACCAACCACACCAGAGACTACGAGAATAGTAATCACGTACGGCAACGCACTGATGAACTGCTGTGGGATAACGAGCTGGCCTAGGTAGAGATTCAAATTTGCACTAAGTGCAATTGTGAATCCAAAGAGAAGCGATGCCATCAATGCACCATATGGGCGCCAGCGTCCAAAGATCATGATTGCGAGGGCAATGTATCCGTAGCCCGAAGTCATTCCGTAATTGAATGACGACCCTGGGCCTAGTGTAAATCCTGCACCACCAATTCCTGCGACGAACCCACCAATGATTACAGCACTGTAACGCATGCGAATGACGTCAATTCCAACCGTCTCTGACGCAATTGGCTTTTCACCAACTGAGCGAACGCGAAGTCCCCATCGTGTTCGAAAGAGAACAAAGCTTGAGATGATAACTACCGCAAAGGCGAAGAAGACAAGTACATTTTGGTCAAAGAGCACAGGTCCGAGTACTGGAATTTTTGAGAGGACTGGGACCGACCACACAGGAAGTCCAAATGAACCGTTGAGATTTTGGTGCACATCGAGAACCTGGGTCATTAAAAATTGTGACATTGCGGTGCAAAATGCAACAATTACAACTCCAACAATGACTTGATTTGCTTGGTAACGAAGTGCCATTACGGCCAAAACCCATCCGAAAAGTGCACCGAATAATCCGGCGAGTAGCAATGCCAATGTCTTTGACATCCCCGAACCATGAAACACACTTACGAACACGACTGATGAGAGTGCTCCTGCCATGAACTGTCCTTCTATGGCGATGTTTACAACTCCAGCTCGTTCACACAGAGTTCCTGAAACTGATCCAAAGATGAGGAATGTCGAAACTGCAACCGCGCTCGCCAGAATCCCCGTGAGCTGAAGAGGAAGGCTGCCACGCGCAACCCAGATTAAGAAGCCCAACATGAAGACGATAAGACCGCCGTACAGCAGCCCTGAAGCAGAGCGGTCTACTCTGCGCCAAGCCATAAGGACTCCCGTTGCAATGCTGACTGCTCCGAGTACATAACCAGTCGTTGCAACCGGCAGGCTAAAAGTACGCAACTGTCCACCGTGGTTAACCCCAGCCCATAACAAAACAGGCCAAATCACGAGGTACGCACCAACAATCGCGGCAACACTGCGTAACCCACGAACTGTTGTGATGGCTTTAGCAAAAGAAGCAAGTGTTTGCGGCTTTATTGCGAGGTACGTAATGCCACCCCCAATTAATAACAACGCGATTCGCCATACTGCGCCAACAGCTGGCATAACTGTTGCGGTGTTGTAGCCAAGTTGCACAATGGTGTTGAGCTTGGAACTAGCCCCTCCGTACCAAAGAATTTCTATGGCTCCGAGCACCATCAATGCAATCCCATATGCAAGTGAGCGAGCACGAGAAACGACTCGAATGTTGCTGAGGGTAACGATTTCTTTTGACACAGTAGCCATTAGACCCATCCTCCTGATCCGTTCGTAGAAATCAAGCTTGCCCCATCACGAAGTCTGAACGCCTCTATAACCAGTGCTGGTGTAGCAACGCAGAAAACAACCACCGCTTGGATCACTTGAGAAAGTGAGAACTGAATGTTCGTAGGGGTGAACGCCTGCATTGCTGCTCCACCGGTGTACATTACGCCAAAGAAAATTGCACCAAAGAAGACACCCCAAGGCTTATTACGTCCAAGTAGCGCCACTGTGATTGCGTCAAAACCATACGAACCACCGAAGTTTGGGGTTGCTAGGTGATCAACACCAGTTATCTTCAACATGCCCGCAAGCCCTAGTAGCGCTCCACTGAGTGCCATGCAGATGATGATCGAGCGGCGCGAGAAAATTCCAGCAACTCGAGCAGCATCAGGATTCTGACCAACCATGAGGAGCTGGAACCCGGTCTTAGACCGGTTGAAGAACCACTGCACTGCAAGTACCGTCACAAAAGCAATCGGGAATCCAAAATTTAAAAGTAGCGCGCTGTTCAGATGTGACAAAAAGTAGGGCAATTGCCCCGAAACTTCGATTGCTTTTGATGCCCCATCATGAACTCCTGGCCGAGCAAAGACCGACGTAATGAGCAGGTAGCCAAGAATTAACACCATTGTGTAATTGCTCATCATCGTGACAATCACCTCGTGTGCCCCGGTGTAGGCCTTCAGCACACCGGCGAGACCCGCTACCAATGCACCACCGATAACTGCAGCAATTATTTCTAGTGTGACTTGAAAGAAAGGAGGCAAGTTGAATGAAATGCTAACTAACAGTGCAAGAACTCCACCAACAATTACTTGACCCTGACCACCAATGTTAAACAGTGAGCTTCGAAATCCAATGGCAAGTCCTAGGCCGGCGACAATAAGCGGTGTGGCGTACGTAAGAGTTCCAGATAGTGGCGCAAGGACGTTTGCAAGATTTATTTTTGAAGGATTATCAATTAGCAAACGAAGTGAGTGGAAGTTGACTAGAGCGCCCTGAAACAACTGCTCGTACGCAAACCAAATAGTGTTAAAGCTGCTGGAGATTGTGCCTCCGGGGTGAGAAAAGAAATGGCCCCACGATGTCATTAATGCTGGAGTGGTCAAGATGATTAAGAAACCACCAAACACCAAGCCAATAAACAATGAGAACAGCAGCACAAGGAACATGTTCGCCTGGCGTGCTCGAAGAGCGAAATGCATTATTCGACCGATTTGTGGAGGTCGAGTGGCAGTGTCCGTCATGCACTCACCTCTCTACTGTACGCGCCTGCCATCAAAAGCCCGAGGTCTTCACGACTAGTGCTTGGAGGAACGATGTCTTGAATCTCTCCATCAAATAAAACAGCGATCCGGTCGCCTAGAGCAACAACTTCATCTAATTCGCTCGACACAATAATCACCGCAACTCCGGAGTCACGAATCGCCACAATTTGGCGGTGCATGAACTCAATGGAGCCAACATCTAGTCCTCGCGTTGGTTGTGAGCAGATTAAAATTTTAAGCTCGCGTGACAGTTCGCGTGCCATAACAACCTTTTGTTGATTGCCTCCCGAGAGAGCACCGACAGGCTCTTCGGCACTCTGCGAACGAATGTCGAACTCTTTGCGTAGCTGTTCGCCATTTAACTTGATGGCTTTCAGATTGCGACCAAATCGATTGTGGAATTTCGGATCATCAAGCTGGTCAAGAACCAAGTTGTCAGATATCGAGAGAGAGAGAACTAAACCGAATCGCTGACGGTCTTCTGGAACGTGGCCAATGCCCGCATCAAGGAATTTTCGAACAGACTCTCCATGAAGATTTACGTTATTAAGAATTACTTCACCACCCGATGGACGGCGCATTCCAGTGAGCGCTTCAACGAGCTCGGTCTGGCCATTGCCCTGTACTCCCGCAACAGCCAAGATCTCACCGGCACGAACTTCAAATGAAATGCCTTTAACACTCGTAAGTCCACGTTCATCTTCAACAAACAAATCTTTAACATCAAGGACAACATCGCCAGGTGTCGCGGGGTTCTTATCAACCACCAAATTCACTTCACGTCCAACCATCATGGTTGCGAGACCACGTTCGTCAGTTTCGCTGGGAGTCGTAACTCCAACAATTTCACCGAGACGCATTACGGTAATGACATCAGCAATCTCTAAAACTTCTCGTAGCTTGTGGGTAATAAAAATAATGGACTTGCCACTCTCTTTTAAAGAGCGCAGTATGACCATGAACGCATCAGTCTCTTGCGGAGTTAGCACGGCAGTTGGTTCGTCAAGAATTAACACCGATGCGTCGTGACTTAGAGCTTTAAGTATCTCGACACGTTGCTGCGTGCCAATTGGGAGGTTCTCCACGGTAGCTCGTGGGTCAATTTCAAAGCCGTACTTTTCAGCGAGCACCAGTAGCTCAGCGATGGCAGTTTTGTAATCAATAACTGGCCACGGCTTAACGGGCTCAGAACCAAGAATTACATTGTCAGCAACATCAAAAACTGGAATGAGCATGAAGTGTTGGTGCACCATTCCAATTCCGTGTGCGACAGCGTCTTTAGGGTCACGAATTGTGACAATTTCATCGTTAACAAGTATTTGTCCCTCGTCCGGCGTCAACATGCCATAGAGGATGTTCATCAACGTTGATTTGCCAGCGCCGTTTTCGCCAAGCAGACAGTGGATCTCACCTGGCTTAACCACCAAGTTCACGTTGCTATTAGCCGTCATTGATCCGAAGCGCTTCGTTATGCCACGTAATTCAAGTTTCATTTATGATTCCGTCGTTAACTGCTTTGAAAATCTATTAGGGCCGAGCCAACTGGCTCGGCCCTAATAGATTTATTACAACTTCAAAAGACTAATCAACCGCCGACGGTAACCTTGATGGTTCCGTTCTTGATCTTTGCAGTAATCCCTGCAACTGCAGTTAGAACTGATGCTGACAACTTCTTAGCCATTGGGCTTGAAAGGTCCTGTGCAAATGCAGCTCCACCGTTTTTGAGAGTACCCACGTAGAGTCCACCAGCAAATGTGCCAGTAGCTTCTGCGGTTACTGCAGCATTTACAGATGCAGCGACACCCTTAGTTACAGAGTTAAGAAACAGGCTGCAGTCTGGCGCGTCGTTGATGCAACCATCAGAGTCAACCCACTCAGCGTTTGCCTTAATCTTGTGTGATGCAGCCGCGTTCCACGTACGGACTGCAGCCGTGGTACCAAGCCCATCGTTTCCAGCAACTGGGAACACGGTTGTGGCTCCAGCTGCGAGGAATGCTGTGGTGTCTGTACGAGCAGTTGCTTGGTCGGTAAAGCTTCCAATGAATGTTCCTTTTTGGGTCTTCAAGTCCCAGCCAAGAACCTTTACAGCGTGCTTTGGCTTAACGGTGGTGTTGTAGTACATCGCACCTTCGTAGTAACCGTCCATGTAAGCAGTTACAGATCCGAACTGCATTCCTCCATAGGTTGCAACCTTTGGAGCGGCTGGGTTTACTGATACTGCATAAGCAGCAGCTTCATATCCACCAAGGAATGCGTCTTCCTGTGTGTTGTAAGTAAGACCAAGGATATTGTTTGTTGCAGTTGTTCCAGTAGTTGGAGCAACGGCGATGCCATCGTTTCCAGGGCTGGTGTTGCCACTGTCAACAATCGCGAAGTGAACTGTTGGATTCTTCACAGCTGCGTTCCAAATAGCGTCAGCCATCAAGTAGCCAACACCAATGATGATGTTGCACTTCTGTGCCACGAATGAAGAAATTTCTTGGTCGTAGTCAGACTCAGCTCCATTAGTTGGAGTTGAAACTACGAGTGGCGTTACGTTCTTGTTCGCTGCTGCACCCTGTAGAAGTCCTGCGTATGCAGAAGCATTGAACGACTTGTCGTTAAGTCCACCAGTGTCAGTAACAACACAAGCACGAACATTCGCGGCTGTGTGAGCCTTCATTGTTGAAGCACTTGCAACTACTGTCGTGCACGAAACTACAAGCACAGCAGCACCCATTACTGAAGCTAAGCGACGAGCACCCAGCGATTTAATTACTTTATTCATAATCCTCCTCCGAAGATCTAGTTCCAAGCTAAGTAACACGAGCCGACACATCACTGTCACTTAACGTTCACTAACAATTTGTTATAGGTGCGACATTAGCCGAAACGCTTCAAAGTTGCGCTCAAAGAGCACCCGAAAAACCTTTATTTCATTGGAAACATGGGCATCTGAGGTGGACTGGCTGGTGGGAGAACTGGCGACCAGGGAAATTACTACTCAATCACATCTGAAAATTCAGTTCAAAAAGGAACTTATGGCTTACCTTGGCTCTTGCTAGCCGAGTGAACCGAGTCCACGTACAACAATTGCTGCTGCTGCCATTGCCTTATCGAGTGCAGTATCGACATCGTTACCGTCCAATCTCGCCGCAAGGTATGCACCTGTTGAGGCGTCACCTGCACCAGTCGTATCAAGGACTTCTTTGCTCTGCGAAGGCACACTAAAGCTCGCATCATTTCTCGCAGCTACTGCGCCTTTAGCCCCGCGGGTTACAACAACTTCGCTGAATGAAGATTGTAGGGAACTCAAGGCAGCATCAATCTCAGAAGTTTGAGTAACAGCCAGAGCTTCTTCTTCATTCGCAAAGAAGATAGCGGCACCCTCGACTGCGCTTAGAAAGTTTTGGACACCCATCTTCTGTAGTGGTGCAAGAGAGCACACATCAACCGACGATGAAATCTTGTGTTCACCACAATATCGAAGCAATTTTTCTCCAACTACCGAAGTGGCTGGATCAAGAAACGTGTAGCCAGAAATGTGGACATGATCAAATCCTGTTTCTATCTGCTCAATGGCAAAATCAATGGAGATGAGTGAATTGACGCCACGATCTGTAAGCATGGCGCGTTGTCCATCACTTGCAATCATTGCAACTACTACCCCGGTTGATCCTTTGGCATTTTGAAGAACTGGTGTTACTCCACCAAGAATTAGTTCTTCATAAAACATTTTCCCAGGTAGATCGTTAGCAACAACACCCAGAAAATAAACATCGTGACTACTCTTTGCGAGCGATACCGCAAGATTTGCCGCTGCGCCGCCACGACTCATTCGAACGGTGGTTGGTGTATCACTTGTTTGCGCAATAGCACCCTTGGGCTGAACAACAACATCAAGCATCGCATCTCCTACAACCAAGATGCGAAGCGAACTCATTTCCTGCTCGCGAGTGAGGTGGCTACATGTCCGCCAAGCGCTGCGTTAGAAACAACGAGGTCACGGTTCACCTGGACACTGGCACCTGAAGTGAAACTCGCAAATTCAGCTAGCAGCACTGGCGTGACGTCTTTTCCGGTAACTCCTATTTCTTCAGCTTTAGCGAGCGCACTCGCTAGTGCGCGGTTGTGTAGTTCTCCATCAAGTTGCTTAGATGTTTCAACGGGATTGGCTAGCAAGAATCCGGAAGAGGAGAAAATCCGGTGTGCTGCAAACGCAGCTGCGGCTTCATCTGCACTCTGGACGCTCCAGTCCAAGCTGTAGCCACTATCGCTTCGATAAAAACCAGGAAACTTATTTGTACGGTAACCAATAACCGCGACGCCGAGGCTGTCGAGTCGCTCCAAGGTTGCAGGAATGTCAAGGATGGACTTCACCCCCGAAGCAACTACTAGAACTGGCGTTCGAGATAAAGCCGTAAGGTCAGCGGACTCATCAAAGCTCGTCTGTGCATCACGGTGTACTCCCCCTAGCCCTCCAGTTGCCATAACCGAAATGCCAGCACGATTCGCAATGGCAATGGTTCCCGCAACAGTGGTTGCTCCATCGAGCGACTTCGCAATGGCGATGCCGATGTCTCTTGTAGAAAGTTTTGAAGCATTTCTTGATGGTTCAGCTAACTGCTCAAGTTCTTTCATTGAAAGTCCAACAATCACTTTTCCGTTCAGCACTCCAATAGTTGCTGGAATCGACCCACCACTTCGAACTGCTTGGTCACATTGCAGTGCAACTTCAAGGTTGGCTGGTGCTGGGAGCCCGTGAACAACAATTGTTGTCTCAAGCGCAACGACGCCACGACCTTCGCGTATGGCGGTGGCGACTTCTTCGCTGACAACAAAAGGAATTTCTTCAGTCTTTTTCATGTAATGACAAGTGTAATGTTCAAGTGTGAATACTTCTAGAGAAATTCCGTGGTCTGTCTTACGCGAACGAGCTATAGCTGCAACTGCACTTTCTTATGCCCCCTACTCCAAAGTCACAGTCGGTGCTGCTGGGATCACAAGTAACGGCGAAATAGTCCAGGGTTCAAACGTCGAGAATGCTAGTTACGGGCTAACACTCTGTGCAGAATGCTCACTCGTAAGTGATCTTGCTCGAATTGGTGGGGGCAGGCTTATTGCAGTATCAATTGTTGCGGGAGATCACCAGCCAATTACACCGTGTGGACGATGTCGTCAGCTTCTTTTCGAACATGGCGGCAATGAACTTTTAATTGATGCTGGTGACTCAAAAGATCCGTTGCTGCTTAGTGCATTATTGCCTGGTGCATTCGGCCCAGAAGATTTAGGTATTCGGAAAAACTCGTGAGCTCATTCTCAGCGGTAGACGTAATCATCACTAAACGTGATGGTGGTGTGATGAGCGATGCATCAATTACGTGGATTCTCGATGCCTACTTAAAAGGTGAAGTTGCTGAGGAGCAAATGTCAGCGTTGCTGATGGCAATATTCTTTAACGGAATGAATTCGAAAGAGCTAGGTGTCTGGACTGATCAAATGATTTCGTCGGGAGAACGACTGAATCTAAAAGGGTTGTCGCGGCCAACTGTTGACAAACACTCAACTGGAGGTGTCGGCGACAAAATTTCTCTCATCCTCGCACCGCTCGTCGCAGCTTGTGGTGCAGCAGTCCCGCAACTTTCTGGTCGAGGACTAGGACACACTGGTGGAACACTCGACAAACTTGAAGCAATACCCGGGTGGCGCGCATTTTTAACGAACGATGAAGTTCGTGAGCAATTAGAAGCTGTTGGTGCGGTTATCTGCGCAGCAGGGCAAGGGCTCGCACCAGTTGACCGTCGACTGTACGCACTTCGAGACGTGACTGGAACAGTTGCTTCAGTCCCACTTATTTCCTCTTCAATCATGAGTAAGAAGATCGCTGAGGGTACTGATGCGCTGGTTCTTGACGTAAAGACCGGGCGGGGCGCCTTTATGCAAGACCACGCACAGGCTGTGGCCCTTGCTGAAACTATGGTCCGGTTAGGAATTGAGCACGGTGTCGCAACTGTTGCTCAAATCACCTCTATGGACGCTCCTCTAGGGCGCGCAGCCGGTAATGGGCTCGAAGTCACTGAGTCCGTCGAGGTTCTGCAGGGCAAGGGTCCAAGCGACGTTCGAGAACTCACAATTGCCTTGGCCCGAGAAATGTTGAAGCTGGTTGGTATTGATGTTGACCCAGCAACCAAGCTCGATGATGGATCAGCCTTTGAGGTCTACCGACAGATGATCATGGCCCAAGGCGGAGACCCGGATTTCGTCATGCCACTCGCTTCGCAGCGAGAACTAATCGTTGCAGAAAAATCTGGAATTGTTCAATCAATTGATGCATTGACCGTTGGGATTGCCGCATGGCGCCTGGGCGCAGGCCGTGCTCGCAAAGAAGATCCAGTTAGTGCCGCAGCTGGGGTTATGACCCTTGTTCGCGAAGGTGAGCACGTTGAAAAAGGACAGCCACTATTTGAGTTGCATGCAGATGATGTTGATCATCTGCAGCGAGGTCGTGAAACGATTCCAGGTGCAGTGGTCATAGGTGAAGAATCTGTAAATGTGAGGCCATTGCTTTTGGAGCGCATAAGTAAGTAGCCTTAAGTGATGGCTACATCTCCACTTTCGCTCGATGTAATAAAGCATGCACCAAAAGTTCTGCTTCATGATCACCTCGATGGTGGGCTTCGCCCGGCAACAATTCTTGAAATCGCCAAGGAAATTGGTTACTCACTTCCGACTGACGACGCAAACGTTCTAAAGCAGTGGTTCATTGCTGACGCACCAGGTAGCGACCTTGTTCGCTACCTCGAAGGCTTCGCACACACCACCGCTGTTATGCAGACACGAGCCCACTTGATTCGCATCGCTGCAGAATGTGCACTCGATCTTGCGAGAGACGGCGTGGTCTACGCAGAGATTCGCTTTGCTCCAGAACTTCACACGCAACAAGGACTCAATCTCGATGAGGTTGTTGCTGCAGTGCTTGAGGGATTCAATGAAGGTGTGTCGCAGGCTACATCTGAAGGTCACACAATCATTGTTAGGACTCTCCTCTCAGCAATTCGCTCAGCCCAGAACAGTGTCCAAATTGCTGAACTAGCAGTGAAGTGGCGAGACTCGGGTGTCTGTGGTTTTGACATTGCTGGCCCAGAAGATGGTTTCCCACCAACTGAGCACATAGATGCTTTCCACCTCATCCAGCGTGAGAACTTCCACGTAACCATTCATGCTGGCGAAGCGTTTGGGCTTCCTTCACTTTGGGAAGCAGTGCAGTTTTGCAATGCAGAACGACTTGGCCATGGCGTGCGCATTGTTGATGACATTAAAAAAGTTGGAAACAACTACGAAATTGGAAGACTCGCTAGCTACATCCGAGACTGTCGTATTCCGCTGGAGCTTTGTCCCACATCAAATGTACACACGGGCGCTGCCAAATCAATCGCGGAACATCCAATTGAGCTTCTAAAGCAGTTGAAGTTTCGTGTCACTCTCAACACAGATAACCGACTGATGAGTGGGATCACTCTTAGTAGTGAATTTGAAGCCTGCTCTACAGCATTTGGATGGACACTGAAAGACATGGAGTGGCTTACTCTCAACGCGGCAAAGAGTGCTTTCTACCAATTTGATAAGCGACTCGAAATGATTAATTCAGTGATTAAGCCTGGGTACGCTGCGCTTCACTAAAGCGCAAGCAGTTGTGTAATTGACTCACCGAGTTCGTTAACGACAGATTTGGCGACTTTTCTTGCAGCGGCGACATCACTTCCTGCATCACGCACTACCTCTATGTACACCTTGAGCTTCGCTTCAGTCCCTGAAGGTCGAACAACTACTCGGTCGGTCCCTGATAGCTGATAACTAAGGCAGTCTGAAGAAGCTAACCCTTCGTAACCATTTGCGAAGTCCACAATGTCAGTAACATCCATGCCCGCAATAGTTTTTGGTGGATTCGAGCGAAGTCGCTGCATTGCATCAGTTATTCGTGCAAGGTCATCTGAGCGAAGAGAGATCTGTGCACCCGCGTGAACACCGTATCGACTTTCAATTTTGTCAAGCTCATCAAGCAGCGTTTTGCCATCTTGTGCCGCCTCATGAGCAATCTGACACAGTGCGAGTGCAGCAGAAAGTCCATCTTTGTCACCAACTGATGGGTCAACGCCGTAACCAAGAGCTTCTTCGTACCCGAACGCAAGTTCTTTATCGGCTGCGCCTCTGGCAATCCATTTAAACCCTGTGAGTGTCGTTGAACACTTCACACTGTGCGCCTTTGCCATCTTCGATAGCAACGTAGAAGAAACAATTGTTGTGGCAACACATTGTCCTGACTTTGCAGCATCAGGTAGCAACTTTTGTCCCAGCAGCCAACCAATCTCGTCACCGCGAAGGATGTGCCATCCTTCATTGTCTTTTACAGCAACTCCAAGTCGGTCAGCATCGGGATCGTTCGCAATAATGAGCGATGAGCCAACACCGTCGGCGGTGGCGATAGCGAGGTCAAGCGCACCTGGTTCTTCGGGGTTAGGAAAAGCCAAGGTTGGGAAATTGCCATCGGGAGCAAACTGTTCACTAACAACTGTGACGTGTGAGTACCCTGCTGCTCGAAAGAGAGTCATCATTGCGTCTCCGCCCACACCGTGCAGTGGAGTGTACGTAATTCGAAGTGAGCTACCACCCTTTATAGAGAATCTCGACAGCATGTGGTTTTGATATTTGGCAATCACTTCGCTTGGGACATCAAAGTGATTCTCACTCGTACGCTCACCGAGTACTGGAGTTGTTGCTTCTCTGGCGAAACGCTCAACCATTTCATCGCTTGGAGCAACGATTTGTGATCCATCACTTGCGTAAAGTTTGTAACCATTGTCATTTGGCGGATTATGGCTTGCGGTGATCATGATTCCCGCGCCAGCGTTCAGAGACTTTACGGCCGCCGCAACATATGGCGTTGGAAGTGGAGAAATCATTTCGTAGACACGAACACCAGCGCCGAGTAGCACTGCTACTGCTTCGTCATTGAATTCTTCAGACCCATGTCTGGCATCTCTACCAACAACCACTCCTCTTGAGGAATCGATTCCAAGTTCTTGCAGCCAGCGAACAACGCCTTGTGTGGCACGTCGTACTGTGAACCTGTTCATCCCAGCCGGACCTGCCATAACCGGCCCACGAAGTCCAGCCGTTCCGAATGTCAGCGGTGCATCAAACCTGCGGCGAAGTTCTGCTTCATTACCTTCTGAAAGGAGTTTTTGAAGCGTGGCACGATCGTGTGTGTCTGGATCATGTTCGATCCACTCAAGTACTTGTTTTGTTACTTCTTCGTTCACAGGACCGGTAGTAAGCGCGCTAGAAGTGTTCCGAGCGACGCTGCTGCCTTCTGGCCAGCTTCGAGCACTTCTAAGTGATTTAGCGGTGCATCAGTTACCCCAGCGGCGAAGTTTGATACCAAGCTAAGGCCAAGGACTTCAGCGCCAAGGTGTCGAGCAGCGATTGCTTCAAGGACCGTTGACATTCCAACGAGTGAAGCACCCATTGTTCGTGCCATAACAATTTCGGCTGGTGTTTCGTAGTGAGGACCACGGAATCCTGCGTAGACGCCTTCTGTCAGTTCAGGAGCAGCCTTTGCAACAACGCTACGAAGTCGAGCACTGTAGAGATCTGTGAGGTCAACAAATCTTGATCCAAACCCTTCAGGTGGAGAGTTCCCCTCCATTGGTGAAGTCGCAGTGAGATTGATGTGATCACGAATCACAACCACTGTGCCTGGACCC
>CAIKVF010000233.1 GCA_903830745.1 uncultured Actinomycetes bacterium
GAGTTTCAAAATGGCTCCACCCTCTGGTGCGAGGTTTCCACGAAGTAGACGTAGTCCACCAGTGTTTTTGAATGGCTTTGCAACAGAGAAAATCACTTCGTGGTCAGCGTCAGGAGGATTAAGTCGAGTGACTTGTTCTGAAAGAGTTTCTCCAGTGCAAGTGAGCGTGCTGCCATCTAAGAATCCAGCCTTAAGAAGTTCATTAACAACTGTAGGAAGACCACCTGACGCATCAACATCAACCATTGAGTATTCACCAAAGGGACGCATGTTGACAATCACTGGGAGTTTGTGAGATAGCTCATTGAACTCGTCTTGGCTTATGACGTCTTTCCAAAGATTAAGGCCAGCGGCACGAGCAATTTCCACGCTGTGCAGCATCACGTTGGTTGATCCACCCATTGCCATTGAAACAATTAGTGCATTGCGAAGGGACTTCGCAGTAACAATGTCGCGAGGACGAATGTTGCGACTAGTCATCTTTACGAGACAGTCAACGAGTTCTTCTGGAAACTGATTAATACGACGTGGGTCATCTGATGAAGGCGCAATCATGTGCAGTGGTTCTAGACCAACAACGCCAATGAAGGTCTGCATGGTGTTGTAGGTAAACATTCCGCCACAGCTGCCTTGTCCCGGGCATGCGTTGAGTGTTACTTCGTTGCGAGCCTCCTCGTCTGTGTCAGTTGCGAACTGGAATGCCGTGACGAGGTCAATTCGCTCACCGGTACTTGGACGGATACCAGGCTTAATTGATCCGTCAGAAAGAATTACTGATGGAACGTTGTGCTCGAGAATCGCCGCAACTGTTCCAACTGGTGGTTTGTCGCATGCAACAACTGCAATAAAACCTTCGACCTGATTTGCTGCGAGGTGCGCTGAAGCTGAATCGTTTACGAGCTCGCGTCCAATGAGTGAAAAACGCATCTGGGGAGTTCCGTTAAGTTGTCCGTCAGAAACACCAACAGTGAATGCGGGGGAGATGAGTCTGTTCCCACTGGCGTTGCTCGCAATGCGCTTTGACATTGCTTCTTGGACTGCGGTGACTTTGTGCTGAACACCGAGGTAGCACTGGCTGTCGCCGAGGTTTCCAAGAACCGCCCAGACTGGGCCGTGAATGTTTGAGACGTCTTCACCAAGGTATTTAGCTGTCCCGACACGCTGGACATCACGGCCAGGGTTAGCTGCTCCACGAACGCTTACATTTGTTGCTGATTCTTGGTGTTCGGCCATTTGATAAGTCTAACGACGTGCAAAGTGGCCTTTTTGGCCCTTCTAGGAAAAGACAAGGAAATTTCTCTTGCCACGAGGCTCTGGCTGTGGCAGGATTGATGTATGACTTCTATTTTCGTGCTCGTGGTGGTGACAGGCTGATCAGCCGGTAATCACGCGTCTACGCAGATAACCGGCCTCCCAAAAAAGGGAGGTCTTTTTTTATTTAGTAAGCGAAGGAAAGAATTATGCAACTTACAGGTGCACAAGCATTAATTAAGAGCCTCGAGCAGGCGGGCGTCGATGTGATGTTCGGTTATCCGGGCGGCGCAATTCTGCCAACCTACGACGCATTGCTCGACTCATCCATTCGTCACGTACTAGTACGTCACGAACAAGGTGGCGGACACATGGCCGAAGGGTACGCCCTGGCGACTGGCAAGCCAGGTGTGCTCATGATCACCTCAGGTCCAGGAGCTACGAACGCCATTACACCTATTGCTGATGCCTACCTCGACAGCGTGCCACTCGTAGTTATTACGGGACAGGTTTCTACGAGCGTTATGGGAACCGACGCATTCCAAGAAGCACCGATTATTGGAATCACTGCAGGAATTGTTAAACACAGTTACTTGGTGCAGTCAGCTGATGAAATTCCACGCGTGGTTGCAGCTGCGTTCTACATTGCAACAACGGGACGACCTGGACCAGTGCTCATTGACTTCCCAAAGAACGTTTCACTAGAAACTATGGAGTGGTACTGGCCAACAACGGTCGAAGAACTCGACCTTCCTGGATATCAGCCCGAAGTTGCTCTCGACATGGACGCAGTAAATGCCGCAGCGGAACTCATTAACCAGGCGGAGCGTCCAATTCTCTACGTAGGTGGAGGAACTATTAAGTCCGACGCCTCAAAGGAACTACTGGCCTTTGCTGAGCGAACTGGCATGCCAGTTGTTACAACGCTCCAAGCTCGTGGTGCGTTCCCAGACTCACATGAACAGCACCTCGGAATGCCTGGAATGCACGGAACGTACACGGCCGTTACCGCGATCCAGCAATCAGACCTTCTCATCTCACTCGGAGCTCGTTTTGACGACCGAGTAACTGGAAAGGTCTCAACGTTTGCACCACACGCCAAGATCATCCATGTTGACATTGACCCGGTTGAGTTCAACAAGATTAAGAAGGTGAATGTTGCGATTCAGAGCAACATCGCCGCCGCGCTGAGCGCGCTTGACAAGACGGGAACAAAGCCAAAGAACCTCGATATCTGGTGGAAGCAACTGAACGCTTGGCGTGAAGAGTTCCCACTCTTTTATGAAGCCCAGCAAGAAGGATCGCCGCTTCGACCTCAAATGGTTATTGAAGCAATCAACAAGAGCTCTAAGCCCGGAACAATTGTTTCTACAGACGTTGGTCAGCACCAAATGTATGCCAGTCAATTCTGGAAGTTTGAAGAGCCACGTACATGGCTCTCATCTGGAGGAGCAGGAACAATGGGCTTCGGTCTTCCTGCAGCGATTGGCGCCAAAGTAGGCGCCCCAGACACAACTGTGTGGGCAATTGTTGGTGATGGTGGAGTAGTTATGACCATTCAAGAGCTCCTCGCCGCCAGTGCAGCAGGAATCAACATCAAGGTTTGCATTCTTAACAATGAATTTCTCGGCATGGTGTATCAGTGGCAGCAACTTGTCTACGACGGCCGACTTTCACACGTTGCGCTCCCGAGCCCTGACTTCGTCAAGATTGCAGAAGGTATGCACTGCGTAGGAATCAAGGCAACCACAGAAGCAGAGATGCACGCAGCAATTAAGCAAGCCAATGAAATCAACGACCGTCCAGTCGTGATTGACTTTAGAACTGATGCCAGTGAAAACGTATGGCCAATGGTTCACGCCGGTGCTTCAAACGACGACATCATTGTTCACCCAACACAGCGAGGCAACTAATGAACTCACATGAAATCATTGAAGAAGTAATTCACACTCCTGTACGACTTCACATCTTGTCAGTGAAGGTAGAGAACAAGCCTGGTGTGCTTATGCGCATTGCGGGACTCTTCACGCGCCGAGGATTTAACATCTACTCACTCTCGGTGGCCCCGTCTGAACTTGGTGCTCGTTTTTCTCGAGTAACAATTGTTGTTGACGCTGAGTCTGCACCACTTGAACAAATTGTTGGACAGCTCAACAAGCTCATCAACGTTGTTGAGATCTCAGACCTTTCACCAAAGGATGCTGTTGAGCGCGAGCTGCTTATCGCCACCGTTCCAACACACGTTGACGTACGCACACCACTACTTGACATCATTGCTTCAGCGAACGCCGCAATCATTGACGTAGACAGCTCTGCTGTGACCATCATGCTGGCTGGAACACCGTCAGCCTGTGACGATTTAGAGCGAGAATTAGAGGCATTTGCCAACGTAGAGCTCTACCGGACCGGTCGTGTGGCATTGCCTAGACTTGGTACTCCGGCTTAGGCCAAAAGATCGAATAAGAAGAAAGAATAACTATGACAACCATGTTTTATAAGCAGGATGCAAAGCCTGAGCTTCTAAAGGACAAGAAGATTGCAGTTCTTGGATACGGCTCACAAGGTCACGCACATGCGCTCAACCTTCACGAATCTGGCTACAACGTAGTTGTTGGACTTCGCCAAGACTCTTCTTCTGTCGCTAAGGCTGAAGCAGCTGGACTTAAGGTTATGTCGATTGCTGACGCTTCGAAGTGGGCAGACATCATCATGATCCTGGTTCCTGACACTGAGCAGAAGAAGACCTACGACAACGAGATCGCTCCTGGCCTTGAAGCTGGAAACCTCATCTTGTTCGCACACGGATTCAACATTCGCTTTGACCTCATTAACCCACCAGCCAACGTTGACGTTGCCATGGTGGCCCCAAAGGGTCCAGGACATCTTGTACGTCGCACCTACTCAGAAGGTGGCGGAGTTCCTGCACTTGTTGCAGTGCACCACGACGCAACTGGTAACGCTCACGCGCTTGCCCTTGCGTACGCCGACGGTATCGGTGCCACACGCGCCGGAGTTCTAGAAACGACATTCACTGAAGAAACTGAAACTGACCTCTTTGGAGAACAGGCAGTTCTTTGTGGTGGAGTTTCTGCGCTTGTTAAGGCTGGATACGAAACTCTCGTAGAAGCTGGCTACCAGCCAGAGTCTGCGTACTTTGAGTGCCTTCACGAACTCAAGCTCATTGTTGACCTTATGTACGAAGAAGGAATCACTGGAATGCGTTACAGCGTTTCAGACACCGCTGAGTGGGGTGACCTCGTAAGTGGTCCTCGCGTCATTAACGCTGGTGTTAAGGCTGAGATGAAGAAGATCCTTACTGAAATCCAGGACGGCACATTTGCTGCAGCATGGATTAAGGAAAACGAAATTGGACGTCCTCGCTACCGTGAACTTCGCGAAGCAGGAAAGAACCACCCAATCGAGCAAATCGGTAAGAAGCTTCGCGCCATGATGCCATTCGTATCAGCCGGTAAGAAATCAGTTACTGAAATCTCTGGTGGAGACACCGACTGATTTACTTCTAGTAATAACAATAGCCCCTCACTTTCGTGAGGGGCTTTTGTTATTACTAGAAGTAAATCAGTCGGTGTCTCCACCA